>JAPOYW010000126.1 GCA_026706425.1 Gammaproteobacteria bacterium | reverse complement strand
GATACACCGACGGCGAATCGATAGGTCTCGTCTTCTTCAGCAGGAAACGTGAACTCGCCTCTGGTATCGCGGGCAGTGCCGAGATGCTCCAACGTCTCGAGCGAGTCGCCCGAGAACGCCGCCAGTGACAACCCGGGGTAACCCGTGATTCGCCAGGTGAATTCGCCGGTCGAGGGGGCGCTCCACGACCACCAACGGGTGCGAACGCCAGAGGCGGGGGGTTCACCCGGTTCGACGGTTGCCCGCGAGTCAACCCGGGCAGACCACGATCCCGCCTCCTCGGCCGACAATTCCGTCGCCCCGGCCAGATCGTCGCTGCCCGCCTGGCGGTCCACCGACGACCACGGCAGGTCGAAACGGCTGCCCCCCGAGAAGGCGTCCTTGGCGGCGAGCGCTATTCGATAGGTCTCGCCGGATCGCGCCTCGAACTGCGCGACGGCCTCCGGATAGCCCGATACGAGCCGCAGCTCGCCGACCGTCCCGCCTTTGAACACCATCGCCTTCGACTGACCCGCGCTGGAACGGAATTCCCACGCCCCGTCGTCGGGCGCCGTCCAGGCATACCAGACGGTAGCGCTCAAGCCCCCGTGATACTCCCCGGGGTCTAGCGTTGCGCCCAGGTTCGTCCCCGCTTCACTACCTTGCTCGCCGGCGATCGCCACGGCTGCATCGAAACGATCGTTTCCGGGCCGTTCGCCGCGTTGCCAATACATCCCGACGCGACCTCCCCGGCGGCTGGTCGCGAGGCGTACGACATAGTCGGTGTCGGGCACTGCAAAGAAGGACGCGCCCCATGCCGAGGAAGCGACGGTTCGAACACCGGCGAGCCTGTCGCCTTCATAAACGTCTACCCGTGTCTCCCAGAAGTGGAGGAAATCGGACTCCCTGAGCACGAATGCATCAGCTAGTGCGACCCCGAAGTGAACCGGACCGGCGGCCGTGGCCTTCCATCGGTACCAGACCGAGCCCGCCGGTCGACCCGCACCCACCTCGTAGTCCGGCTCCGCCGGTTCGGTGCCTGCGTGCAGGATGTCGACCTGCCGGCTGCCCTTTCCGCCCTCGAGGACCTCCGCCGCAGCGAACGCGTCGTTGCCCGGAACCTCGACGGCGGTGGCGTCCTCGGATGTCGTCGCCGACATGGGGACCGAAATCGACGCGGCCGTCGCGTTCCAGGACGTGGCCTTGAAATGGAGCGCTGCAGGGCGACCGGCAAGACCCATGCGGACCACCCGGGATTCCCCTGCCGCGATGTCGCCCAGGGGCACGAATCCGCCAGCGTCCAAAACCTCCCTAGGCTTTTCCAGCCCGTCCGCGTTGGTGACGTCGTAGAACAGCAACTGATCGCACGGTGAGATTGCCGGAGACTCGTCGCCCGCCTGCTCGGCCAGTGTCCGACACTCGACCTGGAGACGCACCCCGGCCGCCACATAGCCGTTCGCCGTGGTCGTAATCGCGACCTGGCCGATCCTGGTCTCGTCGACAGCGAGAGAAAGTTGCGGCGTAGACGGCCCGCGGATCACCGTCCATGCCAATGCGGCGCGCGGCGGCTCGGTGTATACACGGGTCGCCGCCACCTTCAGACGCCAGGTTCCGGGCGTCGGGTTGCGGACGATGATCCATTCCACGTTGTCCCGACGCGACACCGACGAGTGTTCGCCGCACTGCACGACGGTGCAGTCCCCGCCTTCATCGAGCCACAGGTCGAGATCGTTCAGCACGGTGCTGGCGACCACGTCGGAGGGGGGTTCGTCCCAGGTCAACACCACGTCCAAGCGGCTTGCTCCTTCCGGCACCTCGATGTCGTGGTAGGCGTATTCGCCATCCTCGAAGGTTGCGGTGAAGCTGCCGCTCGACCAGCCATCGGCCCGATCCCGGGCAAGCACGCTCGTCGATGCCGAGACCTTCCCGAGGCCAAACCTCGCGTTGAATGCTCCGGGACCGAGACTGTTGTCGCCCGGGAACGCGCTGGCATCTTCGAGCCAGGCGTCGGGCTTGATCGCGCTTGCCATGAGACGCGCCCGCGCCAACGCCGGTCGCTCCCGGTGGGACGGGGACGCATCCATCAACAGGGCCGCTACGCCGGCCACGGCGGGCGATGCCATGCTGGTACCGCTCAAGCGCCGATAGCTCACCGGACTGCCGCCGCCGGACGCCGAGTACACCTCGACGCCGGTACCCACGACCAAGGGGGCGAGGCGTCCATCCGCCGTCGGCCCATGGCTGCTGAATGACGCCAACTCGCCGCTGTCCAGCACCGCCCCGACGGCAAGGGAGTTCTTCGCCGCGCCGTAGTTGGAGAACCCGTGAACGGAGGCGTTGGCCTGTGAAACGACGTAGAGCTGCCTATGGCCCCATACCACGGCGTCGAGCTTTCGGGCGGATTGGTCGCGACCTTCGTAGACAAGCGCATTGGCGCTCAAGCTCATGTTGACGATCAGCGGTTTGACGAGGGCCGAGGACCAGCCGCCGGCCGAACACTCGGAAGCCTCCGAAAGGAAGTCCATCCCGGCATTGATGGCCGTGAACGGCCCGAACCCCAGACGGTTCAGGACCTTGGCTATGCGGATGTCGCCGACCAGCGGAGCCATACCGGCGTAGTGGGGTTCCCGTGTGCCGTTGCCGACGAGTATCCCCGTCACGTGTGTGCCATGTCCCCGCCGATCGGCCCACAGGTCCTGATCCTCCTCCCGGCTCGGTGTTACGAAGTTGGCGCCGCAGATGCTGTCCCGGTTGGATGCGATGTCCAGGTGGCTGA
Organism: Gammaproteobacteria bacterium; assembly: GCA_026706425.1. Taxonomy (GTDB): domain Bacteria; phylum Pseudomonadota; class Gammaproteobacteria; order Pseudomonadales; family Azotimanducaceae; genus VXYL01. The sequence continues at coordinate 1,410 of JAPOYW010000126.1, read as the reverse complement.
TGTTGAGACCGCTGTCCATGACCGCCACCGGCACGCCCGCGCCACCCGTGCCCGTGAAGCTGCCCGGCACCCCCTCGTAGGTCCGCAGGAGATCCGCACCCATGCCCGGCACCGCTGTGTCGAGCGCGGCTTGGGCAATGCCCACCGGTTCGACGAACTGCACGAAGTCGGCCAACGCGACGGCTTCGAGGTCTTCGTAGCCGAGGTTCGCCACGTAGGCGCGGGTATCCGCGTCGTAGGCACCCGCCACGGCGCCGAGTCGTTCCAGTTCGCGTCGCCATCGACCGTCGGGGTCGTCCGTCATCAGCGTCACGAATACCGGCACCGCCTCCGATGCGGGTTGGCCGCTAGCGCCGCCCGCCAACGAACGCGCCAGTTTCGTGGCCAACGGCTGCGAACCCAGCCCGACCACCGACGGCAACGCCGCGATGGCATCGAGGCTTGACCGATCGCCCGGCAACCGGGCACGGACCAAGGTGCCAGCGGAGCCCTCCACGACGACTCCAAGGCCCGCAAAGGTCGTTTGGACATCCGCCAAACGCGATGCCGGCGCCAGGCGGATCCACCCGAAGGACCAGTCCCGGCTTGCCGCCGCGGCCTGGGCGACGAGCCGCGGCACCGCGTCCACCGCGCCCAGCCAGTCGAGACCGTCGTCGTCTGCCCGGTCGACATCGACCGGGCTTCGCTGAAACCGGACCGTTCGAATTTCGCCGTGGTGTGCAACGAACCCGTAGCCCTCCGGGGGCGACAACGGGGTCCTACGAGCTTGGGGAACGGCCGATCCGTTCGCATTTCGCGGAGCGGCCTGAATCGCGGGTCGCACGGAACCCGACGGGCCCTGAGCGTCAACTTGCGCGACCAACGCCGCCAGCACTTCGCGCTCCGCAGCGGTCTCGTGGGCAGGACGTGAATCCGGTTCGTCAGGTTTGGCTTCGCCGCGCTCGGCGAGCCACCACATCGCGCTGAGCCCCATACAACCCGCGACAAGGGCAACCGAAAAACAAGCCCGATGCATGACGCTACGGCGCGGGACACCTTCCTTGGATCGGGCGGCGACCATATACCAAGCCGAGTCGAGCTACCCGTGCGCTTGTGGTGGCGGTGTCTAATGACAGTTGACGGCACGACGCGCCCTAGTGCGCCGCCTCCAAAACAACGAGGCATCGAGTTCCGAGACGTGGTTGGCACTGTCGGCTTAGTTCGGAATCGGGGCTCGGCGAGACGCCGAGGCCGGCCCGATGCCCGATTTCGGCGGCAACCTCGTCTACTGAACGCGACCGCGAAGCGTCTCCAGCAACTCATCGAGCGAATTCACCACCCCGTCCGCGGCGACGCCGTCGCGGGTGTCGCGTCCGCTACCGTGGGCGTCGATCCAAACCGCGAACATGCCGGCCCGCTACGCGCCGCCGC
>JAPOYW010000550.1 GCA_026706425.1 Gammaproteobacteria bacterium | reverse complement strand
GCCTTCAGGGCCCGGTGCAGGGAACGCTCGTTGAGCTCGCCGATGGAGGGTGCCCGTCTGGGCTGTGCCGCCGTCGCGATAACGTCGAGCGAGGACACGCCCTGCGACGCGCCGGGCGCCGGCGAGCGCGGCAGCTGCTGAACCTTCCGGTTGAGGCCTACCCCGCTGCACCCATGGCTTACCACCCGTCTGACGACTCCTGTGTTGGTTCTGATGGTACGGCCGGGGGCCAACCGCCTGGCAGCCACCAGTTGGCCGGCGTGCAGCCCTGGGGATCTTCGCCTGCCAGCGCTCGCTCGGCCATGCATCGCAACCGGACCAGCTGTCCTTCCGTGGCCAGGACCACGCCCTCCTCGTCCACGAGCAGATAGGTGGGAAGGCTCTGGATCCCGAGGATTCGCTCCGCCTCGCTCCCCATGCCGACGTGCCAGTTGTGCCAGGGCATGGGCTCCCTTTCCATAAGGTCGGTCACCGTCTCCAGTGCACCGTCGACGCTGATCGCCAGCAACGCGAATCGATCGGCGGGCAACTCCGCGACCAGCGCACGCAACTCGGGCAACGCGTCCACGCACGGCCGGCACCACGTTGCCCAGACGTCGATCAGCAGAACACGGCCGCGGTACGCCCCTACCGATTCCTCGACACCGTCGAGCCGTCGCCCCCTCAGCTCCGGCAGCACGCGTGCCCGCTCGATCGCGGCCACCGACGGAGCCTCGTCGTCGCCAGCGTAGTGGAAGTCGGGCGTGCAGGCAGCAGCCGTCGCCAGGAGAGCAACGACCGCGACAGGGTGAAGGTCACGCCGATCCGTTGTCGCCATAGTGCCTCCTCCGATGGCTGGGTGGACGAGCGGCCGTCTCCGGCTGCGCTGGTCCCGCCGCGACACTCGCCTCGCGGCCTGTGGGGTGCCCATTCAGGGCCGGCGCCTCACTCTGCCCGCAACGTCGAGGCCGGATCGATCCGCACGGCCCGGAACGCCGGCACGCAACAGGCCGCAAGGACGGTCGTGGCGAACAAGGCCAGGGCACCCGCCAAGAAGCGCGGATCGTTCGCGGTGGCGAAGGTCTCCGCAAAGCCGGAGCCCATGGCGGACAGGACGCGGGACAGCGCAACGCCCCTGCGCTCCCCGCCAGAGCGCCCGCCAGAGTCAGGACCATGGCTTCCTGGAGCACCAATCGCAGAATCTGCAGGTGTCGGGCGCCGAGGGCCCGCCGGATGCCGATCTCCTGGCGTCGGCGGGCAACGGCGTAGGACGTAACGCCTGCCAATCCCGTCGCCCCGAGCGCCAGCCCGAAGAGGCCCAACACCCCGACCTGGCGCGCGTTGAACCGGAGCACGCTGTCGAATCGTTCGATGTGCTCGTCCATCGTGAGCACGTCGAAGATCGTCAGGTCCGGATAGACGTGAAGCAGCTCGCGACGGGCCGCGGCCATCGCTTCGCTGCCCGGTTCGCCACGCACCATGACCGTCGTCCCCTCCGTCCAGCTCCAGGCAAGGCTCCTCGGTCGGATGGGCGCGAACACCGTCGGAAGGACCTCGGTCCTGAACCCGGGCCTGAAGTCCTGCACGACCCCTACCACGAAGTACCTCTGCCCGTCGTCGGTTCGCAGCGCTCGGCCCACGACGTCCGCGTCATCGAACAACCGTCGCGCGCCGGTCTGATTGACCACGACGGGAGTCTCTGCCCCGCGGCTTGCCGCCATGGAACCACCCGCGATGTCGCGAGTCGTGAAGGTACGCCCGCGCGTGACGGGGACGCCGAGCGTCGCGAAGTAGCTCGTGCCTACGTGTTCCCGTGCGACCATCTCGGAGACGCGATCGCCGACGCCTCCTTCCCCGAATACGGTTACGCGCACGTCGGCCAGGACCAACCCTCCAGTGGCGGCGCCCAACGGCATTCGGTCGGCCAACGTCGCGCGTCGCACCTCCGGAAGAGAGCCCAATCTCTCCGGCAACTCCTGCAGCATCACCGCCAACTGCTCCGGGGCGAAACCATCGCGACCCGGGTAGATCACGAACAGGGTGAGGTCATCCGCGGCGAAACCAGGTTCGATGGCACTCCATCGCTGGTAGCCGATCACGAGGTAGCCGACCACGACCACCAGCGTCACAGCCACCGCCACCTGAGCACCGATGAAGAGGTTCCTGACGCCGAAGCGTCGGAAGGCGTAGGGCGCTACCTGTGGCCCACCCCGCAAGGGTGAGGCACCCCCCGCGTGGCCGATGCGGGTGGCTGCCAGGGCCGGCGCGAGTCCGACGACAAGACCGGCTACCAGGGTGAGACCGGCCGTGAACAGCGCCACCGACGGATCGACCCGTAGCCCGGGCTCGAAGGAGATCAAGGTCACGGCCGAGGCGTTCATGGCATTGACGATGCTGGTCAGCCAGAGCGAGAAGGGAAGCCCGGCCGCGCCTCCCGCAGACCCCAGCATGACGCTCTCCGTCAGCAACTGCCTGACCAGTCGCGCGCGGCCGGCGCCCAGCGCGAGCCGGACCGCCATCTCCCGGCGCCGCTCGCCGGCCCGCGCCAGCAGCAACCCCGCCAGGTTGGCGCAGGCCAGCGTCAGGACCAGCCCCATCAACAACCCGTTCAGCGCGACGATCCGGCTGCGCTGCTCCGTCGTGAAGCGGCCCCCACGACCCGCGGGCAGCACGCTCACGAGCCGCCCCGCGCGCCGAGCCTCCTCCAGATCGAGCTGCGTACCCCCCGTCGCCCGCGTGGCCGAATCGAACGCCGCCTCGGCCACCGGCACGGAGACCGCGGCCGCCAAACGCGCTACGACCTGAAACCACTTGACCTCGGGGTTGGCCAGGACGTCACCCCCGAGCTCCCGCGCGAACCACGCACCGGCGGTCACCGGGACGAAGATGTCCGCCGGAGTCAACGGGAACACGCCTCGGAATCCCTCGACCGCGACGCCCACGAGAGTGGCACTCCGGCCGTTCACTCGTAACGCCCGCCCCACGGCGCGGGGATCGGCATCCAGCCGACGCGTCCAGAACTGGTGGCTGACGACGACGACCGGCTCCGAGCCGACTCGCTCCGTCTCGGGACCCAGGAGGCGTCCGACGGTCGGCCCGACACCCAACGTGGCGAAGTACTCCGGCGAAACGTGGTGCCCGAACACACGCTCCCCGCCCCCGGCCGAATCGTCGACGGCAACGGTGAACGGCACGGGTCCGATGTACGCCGCCGCGCCTTCAACGGTGTCATCCAACTCCCGCACCCGTGCGAAGGCCGGGTACGACAGCGGCTCGGCGATCGCGACCAGAGCCGCCGGGTCCCGAGCGCCGGGGAGCGGCCGCAAGAAGAACGCGTTGAACTGCGAAAAAAAGAACGTGGAGGTTCCGATGCCAACCGCCAAGGACGCGACACCGAAGGCCGTGATGCCCGGACGCTTCGCCAGCATCCGGCATCCGTAACGGAGATCCTGCACGAGCCGCGCCAGCCCTCCGCCGAACCGGACTTCCCGGAGGTCGTCCCTGATGCGGTCTACGTTGCCCAACTCGATTCGAGCCCGCCGGAGCGCTGCCTGTGGCGACAGGCCGCGACCTACCCACTCGTCCGTGCGGGCTCGAAGGTGGAACGCCAGCTCGTCGGCGACCTCCTGCTCGAAGCGGGCGCGGCGGACCAGCGCGGCAGGCCAGAACCGCAGGCGGACACACATGTCGTCACACCTCGCCGGGCCGGGTGTCCAGGGCCACCGCCATCGCCGCCGAGAGCCTCCGCCAGCTCTCCCGCTGGGTCCGTAGGCGGCGCCGTCCGGCGGCCGTGAGGCGGTAGAACTTCGCTCGCCGGTTGTTGTCCGACACCCCCCATCTGGTTGCCAGAAGGCCCTGCTGCTCCAGACGGTAGAGCGCCGGATACAGGGCTCCCTGCTCCACCAGCAGGGCGCCGCCCGTGATCTGCTCGATGCGCAGGAGCACCCCGTAACCGTGCAGAGGTCCGAGCGAGACCGCCTTGAGGACCAACACGTCCAACGTTCCGGGAAGCAGAGTAGCCCGGGTGGTCACCAGCTCTCCTAACCGCTTGAGGGATACACCGTGACACGTCCCTCCTAATCCGAAGTTTCGGAGCGGATCGCGTGGAAGTTCTGTTTTCTCATATGGTTACGCGATTTCGGGTGGTTTCGGTACTGGCTACACGTTCGGCGTGACCCCCAAGAGCTCGAAACAACGCTGCTGG
>JAPOYW010000607.1:3938-4199 GCA_026706425.1 Gammaproteobacteria bacterium | reverse complement strand
ACCTGCCGTGAAGGTTATCTGACGGCTTTCATCCACAGAGCTTTCCACAGGCGCGATACCGCCGTCCACCGGCGTTGGCGTGAAACGTGGGTCTATTGGAAATCAGGCTAGATCACGCGCCTGCTACGGAAGTCGGTGATCCTGGCCGCGTCGTAGCCCAGTTCCCCGAGGATCTCGTCCGTATGCTCGGAAAGCGTGGGCGCCCGCAGCCGGATGCCCGTGTCCGACCTCGAGAAGTCGACGGGCATGCGGCCCCCGGGT
>JAPOYW010000607.1:0-3928 GCA_026706425.1 Gammaproteobacteria bacterium | reverse complement strand
ACCGGTTCGAGGAAACGCCGCGCGAGGACCTGCTCGTTGACCAGCGCCTCGGCCGGAGTCAAGACTTCGCCGCAGGGTATCCGGGCTTCGGCGAGCAGCGCCATGGCCTCGGCGGTGGACCGCTCGGCCGTCCACCGGGTCATCCGCTCGCTGATGTCCACTGCGTTGTCCCCCCGGGCCTCGTCCGTCGAATACCGCGGGTCGGTTAGCCAATGCGCCTCACCCATGAGCTTCGCCCAGCGTTCGAACAGCGGGTTGCCGACCACCTGCACCAGGATCCAGCCGTCGGTCGTCCGGAACACGTCGATCGGCGCCGCGGTCTGACCCCGGTTTCCGGTCGCCACGCGGTTGTTGTCGAGGATCGACTGCTCGATCAGCGTGCCGTTGGCGACGGTGAGGGCGGAGGCGAGCAGGCAGCCCTGCACGTGCTGACCTTCGCCGGTGTTCATTCGATGGATGACGGCCGCGAGCGTGGCCATGGTGTTCAGCGACGCGGTCGTGTAGTCGACATAGGGGAAGTAGTTCCTCATGGGCTCGTCTTCGTAGCCCGTGAGATGCATGTTGCCCGACATCGCCTGGGCCACGCCGTCGAATCCCACGCGGTTTCCGTACGGGCCGCCGACGCCGAACGCAGTCGTGGTCGTGAGGATGATGTCCGGCTTCACCGCGGTCAGACTGGCGTAGTCGAGCCCCATGGACTCGAGCGTGTCGGGCGGCAGGTTGGCGATCACGACATCGGCGGTGGCGACGAGCCGACGCAGGATGTCCTGGCCGCCGGGCTTGCGCGGATTCAACGTCATACCCCGCTTGTTGCGGTTCAATGCCATGAATCCACTGCCTTGGCCGTCGTCCGTGACCGGTGCCGTGTACCGGTCCTCGCTGCCGTCCACCTTTTCGATTCGGATCACATCGGCACCCAAATCGCCGAGCAGGGCACCGCAGAAGGGTCCTGCGATGTAGCGACCGAAGTCGAGCACCCGGAGGCCTTCCAGAATCTTCATGCTGATCCTTCCCTCACGCTAGAGCGCGCAATACAGCGCGCAATTATGCAGTGGAATCGTCCCGCTTGCGTCGTCGCCGTGCCCGAACCACGCGTCATCGGCATGCCGCTACTTGTTCAGGAAATTCAATGGCAAACCCGGCGTTTCCCAAGGCATCGACGCGAGTTGGCCGGTGGAGGAGAGCGTGATGTAGGCGGTCTGTAGATTCTCGCCGCCGAAGCAGATGTTCGTCGTGATCCGGTCCGGCATGGGCACGAACCCCGGTTCGCCACCGGTCGGACATAGCACGGTAATTCCGCCGTCGATGAGGGTGGCAACGCAGACGTTGCCCTCGGCATCCACCGCCAGCGAGTCGAACAGGAAATAGCCCCCTCCGGCGCGGACCAGGCGACCGCCATCCGGTCGGTCCGCCCGTTCGCCCGCCAACTTGCCCGGCGCCGCCAACGGAAAGGCCCAGAGTCGACCGGTGGGCGTCTCGGCGACGTAGAGTTCGTTCTCGTCGGGCGAGAGGCCGACGCCGTTCGGAGCCTCCATGGGGAAGATCACCTCCTCGATGAACGAACCATCGGCCTTCGCGTAGAACACACCGGTACGGTCCCTGTCGCGCGCGCGGGTTTTGCCGTGGTCCGTGAACCAGAAACCGCCACTGGCATCGAAAACGATGTCGTTCGGACCTTTCAGCGGAATGTCGCCAGCCGAGTCGTAGAGCACCTCGACGGTACCCGTGTCGAGGTCGATCCGTTCGATTCGGCCGGTTCGGTAGTCGGTGGCTTGATCGCCCGGATAGATCCGTCCACGGCGTTCGGTCCACTCGAACCCGCCGTTGTTGCAGACATAGCAGTTGCCGTCGGGTCCGATAGCGGCCCCGTTAGGACCACCTCCCGGTTCCGCGACGACTTCGACAACTCCGTCCGGCGTCACGCGGGAAAGCGTGCCGCGAGCGATCTCGACAACGAGTACGGACCCGTCGGGCAGGGCGATGGGGCCCTCCGGGAACTTGAGCCCGGTCGTAACGATTTCCATTGCGCGGTTTCCTTTGGCCTACAAGGCGTCGGCGCCATCGGGATTGGCATTACAGCACAAGAAAATACCGCGCTGACACCGCGTCGACCCGGCGATCCCAGCGGCGCGCCTTCGCACGCGCGTTGTAGGTACGCGCACATCCCCGGCACTTCCGTCCGCTAGAATCTCATCGCTGCATCTTGTTGAAAGCCGAATGAACGGAGCCCGACAGGCTATCGAGTGGACCTCCGGGTTGATCGACCGGGGGAGGGCGCATTTCGCGCACCGCGACGTCGACGAGGTGCAGATGGAAGTCTACGACCTAGCGCTTTCGACCGCCGAGATCCATGCCGCAAGGGCGATGCTCGACTTTGCGGACCTTCCGGCACCGTCCGACGAGGCGTCTTTCAAGCGGTCGTTGGCCAACCTATTCTGCGCCGACACCCTCGCCACGGTGGTCGGCCGACTGCAGTCCAGGCCCACAGCGTTCGGGCTACACCCGAGACATTTCGATGGGCGTCCACCGTCATTCATCGACGAACACCTCAAACCCACGAATATCGCGGCGATCGGGCAGACCGTCCGGCATCGCCAGGGCCGGCCGCCCGACGACCACCTCGGCGAGGAAAAGTCGCTGATGCGGGACACGTTTCGCCAATTCGCCGAGGAGCAGGTCGTCCCATTGGCGGAGGATATCCACCGCAATGACCGGGTGATTCCGGACGCCATAATCGACGGCTTGCGAGGACTCGGCTGTTTCGGCTTGTCCGTGCCCGCCCGCTACGGAGGCTTGAAGCCGGACGACCGCGAGGACAGCCTTGGCATGGTGGTCGTGACCGAAGAACTCTCGCGCGGGTCGCTGGGGGCCGCTGGCAGTCTGATTACGCGGCCCGAAATCATGGCGCGGGCGGTACTCGAGGGCGGAACCGACGCCCAGAAAGCGCGCTGGTTGCCGGGAATCGCCGCCGGAGACCCCCTGGTCGCGATCTCGGTGACGGAACCCGGTACCGGTTCCGACGTGGCATCGGTGGCGCTGCGCGCCACACCGGCCGGGGATGGGAAATCGGGGTGGATCCTGAACGGCGGCAAGACCTGGTGCACATTCGCCGGCAAGGCCGGCGCGCTCCTGGTATTGGCGCGGACGGACCCAAATGCCATGCCGCCGCATCGGGGCCTGTCGCTCTTCGTCGTATCGAAGCCAGGCAGCGACGGCCAGACGTTCACCGTTGACAGCCCGATGGGCGGTCGTCTGACCGGCCGTGCCATCCCGACGATCGGCTACCGGGGAATGCATTCCTTCGAACTCTTCTTCGACGACTTTGCCGTGCCGGGGGACGCACTGGTGGGCGAAGCCGGCGGCCGGGGCCGGGGCTTCTACTACACCATGAGCGGATTCTCAGGGGGCCGCCTGCAGACAGCGGCCCGGGCATGCGGACTGATGCGGGCGGCGTTCGATCGCGCGCTCGAGTACGCCGAACAGCGCCGGGTGTTCGATCGATCCGTCGCCGAGTATCCGCTGACCCTGCAGAAGCTCGCCCGCATGGCCGCCACCATCGCGGCCTGCCAGCAGTTTTCGTATGCCGTTGCAAGGACTATGGACGGCGGCAACGGCCAGTTGGAAGCGAGCCTCGTAAAGCTGATCGCCTGCAGGGCCGCGGAGTGGATTACCCGGGAGGCAATGCAGATCCACGGCGGCTTGGGTTATGCCGAGGAATCCGACGTAAGCCGATACTTCGTGGACGCCCGGGTCCTCTCCATCTTCGAGGGGACGGAAGAGACCTTGGCTCTCAAGGTCGTCGGCAAGGCGCTACTGCCGTAGGGGACGGGCCCAGGAGCCGGCGCCACAGACGCCTGCGACCAACTAGGCGCATTTCGACGAAAGCGCATAGCGCACCTATGTTTATGCCATCTAAAGGACAAATAAC
>JAPOYW010000386.1 GCA_026706425.1 Gammaproteobacteria bacterium | reverse complement strand
GAAAGGGGGCGGGAACGAGATGAAACGGTATGTAGCACCGCTGGTCATTGCCGCAATTGGCGTGGCGGTCGCTGTCGGCGCGGCGAACCTGCTGATTCAGGCGACCGGCCTCGACGATGCTCGGCGGATCGTGTTCTCGCTCCTAATCGTCGCAATTGCCGTGCACGTGGTGGGCTTGAGCTTTCCCAAGGCGTTCCCGTGGCTTCACCGACGGTTGCGAGTGGTGTACGGCCTAGACCGAGACCATGACGGAGAAGCGCGACCGTGAACTCGCTCCGGCGGGGCCAACGTTAGACCCTAGGATTCGCGGACCCACGCGAATTCGTCCCACACGGGGCCGGACCCGGAGGGCCCCAGCCGGCCCGCAGGGGATGGGAACATGCGCGTTTGCGATCGCATGCGGCTGCAGGACGGCTGCCTCCAACCACTTGGGCTTGGCCGGACACGGGCGTTCGAAACAGGCTGGTTGTGTACTGGTAGTTCAGTTGCCGTTCCTGATCCGGCACCTGCGCCGGAATGGACCCTCATTTCGCAACGTTTGGTGGGATCCGTGGTGGCGGATGCCACGAGTCGGCGGCGGGAGCCAGGCGGCTCTGCGAAGGGGTCGCCGGTGTCGAGCTGGGTAGTGAGATCGGAGCACACCTAGGTGGTGTGAGTGGGTACCCCATGCTCCTTCGTTGTCGTGGCGGGGATGTCGCCATCGTAGATGCCGCGCCGCCCGTGTTTCGCTTTCGGTGCGGGAGGCTGGATTGGTGTGGCTTTCGCCTATCGCGGCAAGTCACACGGCCTGCTAGGCTTGGCGACGAGTCGGTCAAGCAACCGCGCGTCGTTCGCGGCGTGAGGAAAGTCCGGGCTCCGCAGGACAGGGCGCCAGGTAACCCCTGGGGGGTGCGAACCCACGGCAAGTGCAGCAGAAAGCAAACCGCCGCCGCGTTCCGCCGACGCCAAGGTGTTGGCGGAAGCGGTTGGCAAGGGTGAAAGGGTGCGGTAAGAGCGCACCGCGGGGTCTGGCAACAGCCCCGGCTAGGTGAACCCCGCCCGGAGCAAGGCCAAATAGGGATCCCAAGGCGTGGTCCGCGCCGGATCCGGGTAGGCCGCTAGAGGCGATCGGCGACGGTCGTCCCAGATGAATGGTTGCCCGCGACAGAACCCGGCTTATCGACCGGCTCACCCGGGGGGGCTAGGTGCGCGTCCCCGACGGGTGTCCCCCTTGCGTGAGTGATCGCCCCTCGGCCGTGTGCGAAATCGCTGAAATTGCACTCTTGGACTGGCGAAATCGCCCGCGAAACCCCAAGCTCTTGAACGTTGTCCAATGAGCACGCGGCAAGGGAATGGAGCTGTGCCCAGTCAGTCGTACAAGTTTGTCCTCCGACTTCCCGATGAACTGCGCGACCGGGTTGTGGAGGCCGCGGCGCTCTACCGTCGCAGCATCAACTCGGAGATCGTCGCGCGCCTTGAACAATCGCTCGTGGGAATCCCGCAAGACGATGCGGAACGGCGCCTCGAGCCGCCGTTCTTCGCACAGATGGAAACCACCTTCCGGCGCGACCTCTCCGACGACGAAGACCGTCTGATCCGACTCTATCGACGCTTGTCCCGGCAGCAACGCCGAGCATTGCTCGAATTGATGGGTTGACTGCGGCGGGATTGCGCGGCTGTGGACGCCGCGCGGCTGAGTTGCTAAAAAGACCTATTGTCCTAAGCGGAGACCGGGTTGGCCATGTCGAGTTTGCTGCCGAAGCGCGTCACGATCACCGACGACACCATGCGGGAGGGGCTGCAGATAGAGAGCCCCGACATCCCGGTGTCGGAGAAGCTCCGACTCCTCGACGCCCTCGGGGAGACCGGTGCGAAGGTGATCTCCATCGGTTCCTTCGCGCACCCCAAGTGGACGCCGTCGATGGCGTGCATCGACGAGATCGCCCAGCAGTTCGTGCCCAAACCGGGCATCAGGTACACGGCCGCCGTGTTCAACAAGAAGGGCTTCGACAGGGCGGATTCGTACTACCCGAAGATCGACGTTCGCGGCCGCCGCTTCGGGACCCATGTGGAACTGTGCGATTCGTTTGCGCGGCGCAACTACAACCGCACCCAAGCCCAGCAGATTGCCGGCATGGAGGGGTCCATTACCGGCGCCAAGGCCGCCGGTGCGAAAACCGCGTCGGTGGCGCTCGGCAACCCGTTTGGCTCCAACTTCGAAGGGCCGTTCAGCCTTGAGAAGCGCATGGAGTTCCTAGCGATGATGGTCGACAAATGGCACGACGCTGGCATCCGGGTTGCCAAGGTTTCCTTCCTCGACGCGATGGGTTGGAACATGCCCCATGAAGTGCGCGAGACGCTGACCGCCATCCGGGACCGCTACCCGGAAGTGGAGACCTTCCACATGCACCTGCACAACACGCGCGGCGCGACCATGGCGAGCTTCTACGAAGCGCTCATGCTCGGTGCCACCGAGTTCGATACGTCAATCGGGGGAATGGGCGGTTGTCCGTACTGCGGCAACGGTCGTGCGGCCGGCCATGTGCCCACCGAGGACTTCGTCCACCTTTGCCACGAGATGGGCATCGAGACCGGCTACGATCTCGACAAGCTGATCGAAGCTGCGGCGATCGCGGAGGAAGTCGTCGGACACCCGCTGTGGGGCCATGTGTCGAAGGCGGGTCCGCGCCCGCACGACGACGAGCTATACCCGCTGGAAATGCCGTTCGTGGAGACGCTGGAGGAAGCCGCCCACTTCCGCAAAGGCCCGGCGGTCTACGAGGGGCAGATATCGCCGTGGCAGCAGGGCAGCGCCTTGATCGGGGGAGCGCAAGCCTAGCCTAGGTAGCGGGGCTAACTCGGCGAACGAGCAAGCACGATCCAGGATCGACCGTTGTGCGTGTTCGTTTGGCGAGTTCGTGCCGTCAGGTCGAGTCCACGAGTGGGCGGTGCAGGAAAGTAGGGGGAGAGAATGTCTGTCATCCAAACGAGTCCCGGCGGCGCCGCGCAGCACGGGGTCAACCGACGTGAAGTTTCGGTGATCCGATCGAAGCTCGACACGCGTTCGGAGCAGTACCAGATCAACCGACAGCAGATGCTGGACAAGCTTGCCTTTTTGGACGAACTCTACGAACAGGCGGCCGGGGGCGGGGGCCCGGAGGCGATGGAGCGCCTGCGCACCCGCGACAAGATGCCGATCCGGGAACGGGTTGCCAAAGTGCTCGATCCGGACTCGCCGTTCCTCGAAATCAGCCCCTTGGCCGCCTGGCACTCGCACTACACGATTGGTTCCGGGTTCACCGTCGGCATCGGGGTCATCTCGGGTGTCGAGTGTGTGATTCTCGGCCACGACCCGTCGGTGCGGGCGGGCTCGATGAACCACTTCAATTCGAAAAAGCTGATGCGTGGCTTGGAGATCGCCCGCGAGAACCGCATGCCTTACGTGCAGTTCGTGGAATCCGCCGGCGCAGATCTTGGCGCCGGCGGTCGTGGCGGCGGTGGAGGCGGCGGTCCGCGGCCGAAATTGACGCCGGAGGAGGAGCGCGCGGCGTTCGAACGCGGCGTGATGGACGGATTGCGTGGCTCGACGGGCCACTTCGCCGAGTCGGGACGTCTGTTCTACGAGATCACGGAACTCTCGAAGATGCGCATTCCGACGATTTCGGTGGTGTTCGGCGTGTCGACGGCGGGCGGCGCATACCAGCCCGGCATGAGCGACTACAACATCTTCATCCGGGGCCGCTCGCGGGTGTCGCTGGGGGGGCCGCCGCTGGTCAAGATGGCCACCGGAGAGGACGCCGACGGCGAAGAGCTCTCCGGCGCCCTGATGCACACCACGCTGTCGGGGCTCGGCGACTACCTGGCGGAAACCGAAGTCGACGGGATCCGTCTGTGCCGGGAGGTCGTCGCGCATCTCAACTGGCGCAAGCTGGGTCCGGGTCCGAGCCTGCCGCCGGACGAGCCCGTCTACGGCAAGGAGGAGCTTCTGGGCATCCTCGGGGAGGATCTGACCATACCCTTCGACATGCGGGACGTCATCGCCCGCATTGCCGACGGCTCCCGGTTCGAGGAGTTCAAGCCGCTGTACGGCCCGACGCTGGTGTGCGGCTGGTCGTCCATCCACGGCTATCCCATCGGCATTCTGGGCAACAACGGGGTGCTGATGTCCGAGTCCTCCGAGAAGGCGTCGCAATTCATCCAACTCTGCAACCAGGTGGATGTGCCGCTGTTGTTCCTGCACAACATCACCGGCTACATCGTCGG
>JAPOYW010000251.1 GCA_026706425.1 Gammaproteobacteria bacterium | reverse complement strand
GCGGTGCGCGCTTCGCTGCAGGCGCTCCTGGAGACGGCGGGCTATCGAACGGCCCAGTTCGGGTCGGGAATCGACTTCCTCGAATCCCCGGATGTCGGCCACGGCGCGTGCGTCCTGCTGGACGTCAAGATGCCGGGACCGGACGGGCTGGAGGTTCAGCGGCGTCTCAACGAACGCGGCGAGACGCTGCCGGTCGTCATTCTCACCGGCCACGGCGACATCGCGATGGCGGTGCAGGCGATGCGCGCGGGAGCGGTTGATTTCCTCGAAAAGCCGGTGAGCCGCGAACAGTTGCTGGAGAGCGTGGAGCGGGCCACCGATGTCGAACGCAGCGTTCGGCGGGACCAACGCGAGCGGTCCGAGATCGGAACCCGGCTGCGCGAACTGACCACGCGCGAACGGCAGGTGCTCGAACGGCTACTGCTGGGGAGGACCAACAAGCTCGTTGCACGCGAACTGGGAATCAGCTCCCGCACCATCGAGGTGTACCGCCGCAACGTCATGATGAAGATGGGCGCGGACAGCCTCTCGCATCTGGTGCGTATGACGCTCGTGGCCGGGATCGACCCGGTCGGCGGCGACACCCTGTCGACAAGCGGCTTAACGTAGAACCAAGGGCGTTCCCGGCCGTTCGAGGTGTTGCGGCCTCGCTTCCCGCGCACAGTCGACCGTGCTGGCGAACCGCCGTGCCGATCCGTATTTGTACGTAGGTAAAGGGCCGGAAAGACAGCATCGGCGGCGCACGCCTATAGTTCGGACCCGAATCAGACCACAGGCGGAGGTACTGGAATGTCGACCGCGACTACCCGGAACCAGGCCGGTCGGATCGGGTCACGCCGCGTCCGGGCGCGGCGAGCGAGCAGGGGTTCAGCCAGCACTGCGGGCCCTCCGTCGGGCGTTGCGGATCGCGGGCCGGGCCTGCCCAGTTCCCCCGGGGCGCCACCCGGCGCCCGCCGGGGAGTCGCCATGTCGTTCGCCCCCGTGGCGGCGGGCCTCGACGGGTTGGACCGGCGACTGCTCGACGCGTGCCGGCGCGACTTCCCGATCTGCGAGAAGCCGTTCGCGGAGATTGCGCGGCGCCTCGACAACCGGGACGATGAAGTGCTTCGGCGTTTCGAGGAGCTCCAGCGGCGCGGCGCGGTGAACTGGATCGGTCCGGTGCCCGCGCCGGTATCCGCCGGTGCGAGCACCCTGGTGGCGATGGCGGTCCCGAAGGCGCGGCTCCGTTCGATCGCCGAAACGGTGATCCGCTATCGAGGCGTCGGCCACATGTGCGAGCGCGAGCACGAGTTCAATCTCTGGTTTGCGCTAGCGGCTCCGAATGCGGGAGAGCTCTACGACAAGGTCGCCGATATTCGCCGACGCACGGGCGTCGAGGTTCTCGACCTGCGACTGGAGCGGGACTACTGCGGAGACCTGGACTTCCCCCCGTCGCGCCGGACGCCGCCCGGGCTCTGTCCCCTGGGGACCGAAGCCAACCGGCCCGGGCGGTGCCCGTCGCTCGACGAATCCGACCGCCGGCTACTGGCGGTCGTCCAGGAAGGGTTGTCGCTCGCGGCCCGCCCCTACGCGTTGGTAGCGAAACGGGCCGGAATCTCCGAGGCAGAGGTCATCGACCGACTGAAGCGCCTGCTGGGAGAAGGCTTGATCGCGCGCATGGGAGTAGTCGTGCGCAACCAGCCGTCCGGACCCGGGGCAGACGCGTTGGTGGTCTTCGAGGTGTCGCGCCATGCGGTGGACATGGTCGGCGAACGGCTCGCCGAAGCAGCGTGGGTCAACCGGTGCCACCGATGCGTGCCGCGTGCCCCGAGCTGGCCATACAATCTGCATTGCACCCTCCACGGTCGGGACGTGGCCAAGTTGATCTGCCGGGTGGACGAGGAGTTCTTCGGAACAGTCCGCTGTCCGCGGCGGGCACTGCTGTTCTGCCGCGCCTGCTATGGCGCCTACGGGGAGAACTGACCGTGCCGAGGGACCGGGACGTGCCGGATTGCGTATGACCGTCTAGTGAGGTTCTGCATCCATGCGTCTGGAAATCCAGCATTTGCGCACTTTGGCAGCGTTGCGCGACACCGAGAGCCTGCGTCACGCGGCCGAACGCATTTCCGTGACGCCCTCGGCGGTCTCTCACCAACTAAAGGATCTCGAAGACCTCGTCGGCCAGCGTCTGTTCATTCGAAAGACGCACCCGGTTCGGTTCACTCCGGCCGGTGAACGCCTGTTGGCCCTGGCGGATGCCGTGTTGCCCGAAGTTCGCAGAGCCCTGGTCGATGTCGACAGCCTGTCCGAAGGCCTTGTCGAGCACCTGTTCATCAACGTCGAGCACCACGGTCCGTCCCGGTGGCTCCTTGCCGCGCTCGAGGCGTATCACCAGGCTTGGCCGAAGGTGGCCGTCGATGTCCCCATGGCGTCGACCCTCGACCCGCTTCCGGCCTTGGCGCGGGGCGACCTCGACGTCGTGTTCACAACGGCCCCGATCGAAGATCCCGCATTGGTCTACGAGCCCCTGTGCGCCGTCGAGATGCAGATCGCAGTGGCACCCGATCATCCATGCGCCGCGCAGGAGTGGTTCTCGCCGACGGACCTCGCGACCGAGACGTTGATCTCATACCCCGTTCGGCGTTCGCGGTTGCATGTGTTTACCGATTTCCTCGAACCGGCGGACGTCGAGCCCGCTCACCTGCTGGCCACCGAGCTGCCGAGGCTCATGGTCCATCACGTCGCGCAGGGCCGGGGCGTCTGCTGTCTGCCCCGCTGGGTGCTCGACGAACATGCGGACGACGCGCAGGTAGCCGTACGAGCCATGGGGGAAACCGGCATGTGGCGCAATCCCTACATCGCGGCGAAACCTGATCGCCGGAGCCTCCCGCATGTTGCTGGGTTTGTCCGGTTGGCGAAGGATATCTTGTCGCGAATGGTGCCGGGGATCGGGGATCCGCGTCCCGTCCCACGGAACGGCTTGGCCATCCTGGAATCCTTGCCAAACCGTGACAGTCAACCCGTCATCGTGCGTCCCGATGAGGCCCGCGCCGCCTGAGGGTCCCGCGAGGGTCGACCGGACCATCGACGACCCCCGGTCGGGACCGACCTTTAATCCGCCGCGTCCAACTCCCTAGCAGCCAGCGCGGTTCGGTCGTATCGGGTTGGAGGTGGGAAACGGGTTGCTTCCCGACGGTTTCGACGAAAGCAGCATTTCGATCAACGGTTGGTAGTCGACATGGATGCCTTCGTCCACGAAACGGCACGTCAGCTTCTTGAAGTGCGTTCCCGCCTTGAAGCTGAGGTTGCAGTTGACGCGGTGGCGGCGCGAACCGTACTTGGACCGGTACTCGTCCCTGACCGCCTCGAACCGCGGCATGTGCTCTTCCGGAATGCGTTCCCACACGTCCTTGAAGTAGCGCCGGATCTCCGGGTGGGTCGTGCCGTGGGCGGCCACCGCGAGCCATCCCACGGCCGCTTCGGGATCGCGGCCCGTGCCCAGTCCCTGCTGATGCAGGAAGCCGACCCTTGCCTGGGCGTGTTTGAATCCACGCTTGGCGGCCGCCTGCAGGTAGGGGAACGCCTCGTCGTACCTGCCCCGCTTGTACAGGCAGGCCCCCTTCGCGCGGGAATCGTGGACATGCTGCATGTCCTAGTACGGCACGACCGAACCCGGCTCGAGTCGCGACCCGGTGACCACGACTTCCTCAGGCTCGGCCGTGTCGTCCCGCACGGTCGATGAAACCTCCTGCGTATCAGCCGGCGCCAAAGACGTCAGAGTATCCGGTGGCGACTCGGCCCCAACCGGCAGAACGCACGCGATGAAGACCGTCGCCAGCGGGGACAGCCCCGTCGCACGGGGGGACCGCCGAGGCACGCCTGCGTCGGATTTGTCACTCATGGCTACCAACCTCCGTAGCCGCCGCACGGCGCACACGTTTGGATACAGAAGGCGTAATCTTCGTTGATCTGCTCAACGCGTTGCTTGAACCACAGGTCCGCCTGAATCAGGCACCACGAGTCCGTCCCGTACGCTTCTTGCTTTTCGCTCAGCTGGCGCTCAGCTTCGTTCAGATCGGCGTTCCACTTCTCAGTACATCCACAACAGTCGTCAAAGTAGGCGACGGGAGCATGCCCGATGCCGATTGCGACGGCAACAGCAAGACCCGCAATAAGCCCCCCTGTCAAGAGTCTCACTTTCTCCATGATTGTCCCCACATCAACATGCCCAGCACGCCGGCCAACATCAACGCTCCTGCCTGTCCC
>JAPOYW010000414.1 GCA_026706425.1 Gammaproteobacteria bacterium | reverse complement strand
ACGATGTCCTCCTTCCTGAAGCCCTCGTGACGCAAGGTCTCGATCTCCTTGGGGACTTCCATGCCGAGTTGGCCATTGTCGTCGAGCGTCAGGACGCGCGGCAGACTCATGGTGCCGGACCAGCCGTGCTGCGAACGCACGCCGAATTGGGGCTCGTCCATGATCCACGCCCACATGATCCGGCGGCCCTTGTCGTCCAGGAGGCTCTCCGGCGCAAAGAACGAGTGGTCGACCCAGCTCATCTGTCCGTGGGACTCCGGGTGGAACTGCTCGTGCCTCCAAACGCCCAGGTAGTAGCGGCAGCCGAGACGGTGGCTGATGCACAGCAGAACGTCCTTGTCGCCCAAGGCGAACAGATCGGCGCATGACACGTCCTCGTCGAGGGATGCGCCCTCGACACCATGCGCGAACAGATCGCCGACGTAGCGCCAATCGCCGTCTAGCGTAGGGGACTTCGCGACCCCCGGGCGCCCGCCGCCGAAAACCGCGTAGTAGGTGTCGCCTTCCAGCCAGCCGAACGGATCCCATGACTTGTACCTGCCGTGGTGCCTATCGCCCTCTTCGGTCTTCGGCGTGATGGGGTTCGATTCGAGCTTGTGCCACTCGTTCAGGTCATCGTCCAGGGCCACCGCCAAGGCGTTTCCCACCCCCTTCTGGTGGTAGCAGATCGTTGGCACGCCATCCTTGTTGATGAAGCAGTTGCCGCTGTACATGCCGTCGAGCAGGCCGGTGGGATGGTGAACCCAGTGGAACAGGTCGGTGCTGGACACGTGGCCCCAGTGGTCGGCCTTCCCGCCGAGTCGCGTGTCCTGGAAGATGTAGAAAAGGTGGTAGCGCCCCTTCCAGTAGATCGCCCCGTTCGGGTCGAAGGGCATCGCGACCCCTTCCGGCACGACGAAGTGATAGCCAGGGCGGGCCGGGTCGCTGACAATGCGCTCCCTGACGCTGCGCGCGGTCTCGGCTGTCTCGTAGCCGGATCGGGATCCCTTGAGGGACTCGCATCGCCAGATGCCGTCCGCTTCCCGCTTCATCCGGATCTCGAACGCGCCGCCACCCGTCGGCGACCGCAGCGTCGCCGCGTCAATGATCGCCGTGTCGTCGTCCACGATCACCGTGGCGTCGTCCAGCAGGAACCGCTTGGCCACGTCGCGCCCCTGTTCGATCTCGTCGGTGAGGTAGGCCAGCAGTTCGGCCTTGGTCATGCCACCGCTGCCGGTATAGCTCTGGGCGAAGAAAGCCGCCTGGCTGTCGGCATCCCTGTCTTCGATCGCTGCGTTGTAGTTCTCGACGGCGGCCAACACCGCTTCCTCGGCTCGCTCGCGTGAAGACGACTTCCCGATGGCGCCCATCTCGCAACCCTTGAGTCCAACCCACCGCCGCACACTCTACAAGTGCCGTGTTAACGTCGCAGCATCAAACCGGAGTGTTATTGCGTTCGTTGAACCACGGACTCGATGAGGGGAACATGCGGGCTTTATTGGTCATAGGCGCGTCGCTGATCTTTGCGACGGGGGTTAAGGGGGCAGAGTACGTGTTGGGCGTTGATTCACTACCGCAAGAGGGTGTGCCCGAGGGCACGGTGACCGAGCACGTCTGGGAAGGCAGCCGGATCTATCCCGGGACGACGCACGACTACTGGGTCTATGTTCCCGCGCAATATACGGATGCCGAACCGGCGGCCGTGATGGTGTTCCAGGACGGCCAAGCCTACGTCACCCGAGAAGGCCCCGTGCGGGCGCCGACGGTCTTCGACAACCTGATCCACAAGGGCGAGATGCCGGTGACCATCGGCGTGTTCATCAACCCGGGCCGGAGGGAGGCGGGCTGGGACCAGCGCAGCGCCCAGTACGTTCCGATCGACGACACCTATGTGCGGTTCCTGCTGGAGGAGATCCTCCCCGAGGTCGGCAAGGACTACGACCTCGTTGACGATGCGCAGGGACGGGCGATCTGCGGCATGAGCGACGGCGGCCTGGCCGCCTTCACCGCCGCTTGGCACCGACCGGATGCCTTCAGCAAGATCGTCAGCCAGATCGGTAGCTACACCCGGCTTCGCGGCGGTTCCGAATATCCCTATCTCATCCGCAGGACCCGCGACAAGGCGAAGCCGATCCGCGTCTTCATCCAGGGCGGAACGAACGACCTCAACCTCACCGAAGGCAGCTGGACGCTTGCGAATCTCAACATGGCCTCGGCGCTGATGTTCGCCCGCTACGACCACCGTGTCGAGATCGGAGACGGGGGGCACGACCTGGTCCACGGCGGCGCGATCTTCCCGGACACGATGCGCTGGCTGTGGCGCGACTATCCGGGGGTGAAAGGCGCGGGCGATGCCCCTTCCCTCGAGGCGGTCACCGGTGAATGGGATGTCGTGACGAACGTTCTCGGCAAGGACCGCAACAGCGTGTTGACCATTACCGCGGACGAAGGCGCGCTTGCCGCGACAATCGACGACGAGCAGCACGGCGAGATCCAAGCGACGGTCGTCGACTACGACGGTGGCGTACTGATCTACAAGTACGTCGAGCCGATACCCGAGTGGGTTTCGTCCAAGGACGGGGATTGGAAGGACGTCGAGTGGACAGGCAGGATGGCCGCCTGGGTGCGGGTGACCGGCGACACCTTCGAAGGGGCGGTGGGCAGCGAAGACAAGCCTCTCGACTACTCGGTGAAAGGCCGTCGGCGAGGGGGCCAGGGCGACTGACCGTAGGGGACGCCCTGGTGGCGTCCCGGGCTGATCAATCGCCGAACTGCTGGATGTGCGCCAACGTCTCGCGGAGCACGTCGGCCTCGGCTTCCTGGATCAGCCAATGCCCGACGTCCAATTCCACCAATCGGTAGGGGCCTTCCATCAACGGCGGCGTGGCGGTGACGCCGGGGCGACCGATCGCCGAATCCTGGTTGCCCCAGATCAGCACCGTCGGCACCGAGATCTTGCCGACGGGTTTGCGGTCCGGGGTGATACCGCCGCGATACCAGTTGAGTGCCCCGGTCAACGCACCCGGTTGGCTGAGCACGCGAACGTACTCCTCCACCTGCTCGGGCGAGGACGCACTCCAGATGTTCCGTAGCGCGGCGAAGTCGTTGGCGGACAGTGCCTCTTCCGCTGTCCCGACTTGGCGGAAGAACAGCATGTAGCCGCTGCGCTGGCGTTGCTCGGCGTTGTTGGCGATGGCCTCGCCGAACGCGTCGATATGCGGTACGGAGAGGGCCGTCCAACTGATGAGCCGGTCGGCGTGACGCCCGGCCATGTACCACCCGAGTCCCGCGCCGTGGTCGTGTCCGACGAGATGGAACCGTTCCTTTCCGAGTGCATCCGCCATAGCGAGAATGTCGCCCGCCATCGAGCGATGGCTGTAGTGCTCGGCTTCCGGGGGCAGGGCGCCGGGGCTGTAGCCCCTGAGATCCGGTGCTAGCGCGGTGTAGCCGTTCGCCGCTAGGTGTTCGAGCAGCGGCAGCCACATGTGCGACGTCTCCGGGAAACCGTGCAGCAGGATGACGAGGTCGTCCCCATCCCCCGCCCGACGAACGTCGTAGGTGTAGTCGCCGGCCTTCATCTGGGTTTGCTCGATCGTCATTGCGGATGATCCTCCGTCCAGGTTTGCGCACCCCGCGAGGGTAAGCGCGAACGGCAGTGCCGCCGCGGTCAGAAGTGTCCGTGTGCGCGGGCTCATGGTTCGAACACGGCCAGGTTGACTTGCCCCTCGAGGCCCTCGGCCCGGTGCACGTGCGCCTCCTGGTATGCCGGCAATTGGCTCATCTGGATGAGCGCTCGCGCATTCGGGTAGCGGACGAGCGCCACGGCATCCCACTCGGCGCCGCCGATGAGCGTCATCTGGCACTGTCCGGAGAAGATGATCTCCGCACCGACCTCCTTCAGGATGGTCTGCATCGCCTGGCCGTATTTGCCGTACTCCTGCGCGCCGTCACCATCCTTGAACTTGAGCAGATTCACCATGACCACGGGCCGGTCCGGGAGCGCCAGGAACTGCTGGATCTGCTCCGGCGTGGGACCCATTCGATTCAACTCCACAACCTCCGCCGCTACGGCCGACTGTCCGCCGATGGTGGTTGCCAGCGCCGCTACGCCGGCGGCCGCACCCGTCTTGCGGATGAAATCCCGGCGCTCGTGATCCGGTTCGCTCATTGTTTCTACCTCGTTCGGCGGTGCAAAGCCCGCAAAACCGGCGAGCCTAGCCCGTCGATGGGGTCGAGACAACCGCAACTGCTGCGGGCCGACCCGCATG
>JAPOYW010000667.1 GCA_026706425.1 Gammaproteobacteria bacterium | reverse complement strand
CGATCGTCCCGCCGGACGCCTCCTCCGCCTTCAGCGCCACCGCGATCAGCGGCGGCTCCGCGATGGTGGTGGCGAATCCGATCGCGGCGGCGAACGCGTAGACGAGCATGTAGTCGCGCCAGTCGACCCGTGTTGCCTCTCCGGGGCCAATCGCCGCGCCTGCGGCTTCGGGCGCGGCGAGTTGGCGCGCCATGGTCTCGCCGATGGGGAAGAGCGCTTGCTCTAGGCCGATCAGAAACAGGGTGAGGCCGAGCAGCACCGCGACGAAACCCGACAGGATGCGGCCGAGGTTCGGAACCCGGCGTTTAAGGACCAACGCTTGGAACACCACGAGGATCACGGCTATGGGCAGGACATCGACCGCCGTCCCGACAGCCGTGTGGACGAAGTCGGCGAGGAATCCCATCTCTCAAACCACCATGGCGTAGCCGAGCACGAAGATCATCGGCGAAAGGCACGCGAAAGCGATCAGGCCGAACCCGTCCACCATCGCGTTGCGGCCGTTGATGGACGCCGCGAGCCCCACCCCGAGCGCGGTGACAAGCGGCACGGTCATGGTGCTGGTTGCGACCCCGCCGGAGTCGTAGGCCACGCCCACGATCTCGTCCGGCGCGAACGCGGTCATCACGGTGACGAGTAGGTAGCCCCCGATGATCGGCACATGGATGGGCCAGCCTTTGAGTATGCGCAGCACCCCGAGGGCGATGGCGGTCCCCACCGCCAGGGCGACGACCATGCGCAGGTTGAAGGCGTAGGCTTCCCGAGCCGCGTCGTTGTCCGCCAGGGCGCCGGCCTCGGAGGCCACGTCCGCAGCTTCCGCGGCAATCGCGATCAGTGCCGGCTCGGCGATCGTGGTGCCGAACCCGAGACAGAACCCGAACGCGAGGAGCCACGCGACGCTGCCCTTGCGCGCGAAGGCGTGGGCGATGGCCTCGCCGAGCGGGAAGAGCCCGGTCTCGAGGCCTTGGATGAATAGCGTCAACCCGAGAACCACGCACACGAGCCCGACGACCACGCTGCCAAGGTTCGGAAACGGCTGCTGCAGGACGACGATCTGGAAGAACGCGATCACGACGATGATCGGGGCGAGGTCCCGCGCCGCATCGAGCAAGCGCCTAGAAAGCGCAAGGACAGGTCCCTTCATTCCCGCCCGCTCCAGATGACCCGACAGGTGCCGACGGCACTGCGCCGCATCCGTAGACGAAGGCACCGCGCCCCGACCGGCAGCGCGTCGACCATGCCTTAGATCACACCCAGGTTAACGATAGAGGAAATGCGCGGTTTTGCCGAAAAGAAAGAGCGCACCTCGTTTGAGGTGCGCTCTTGGAAGTGCTTTACCCCCTTAAGGAAGTCAGTCAGCACCCAGCTGGTAGTTGACCGTAATACCCATCCGGCGGGCATCGGTTACCGTGCCCGCGATGGGCGCGTTAACGCCATTGCCCTCCCGAGGCGCATAGGCCTGCACCGCGACCTGGTCGAGCATGTTGGTGACCCAGCCGGTGACCGTGAGTTTCTCAGACGGTGAGGTCCAATTGGCGCGGACGTCCCAACGGGTGTACTCCGGGACACTGTAGATGTCGAAGTTGGATTCGTCGACGTACATTATGTCTCGCCAGTTGTAGATGGTCACAAGATCAAGCGAACCCCGATCGGCAGGCATCGGCACGGCGTATGTCAGTGCCGCAGACAGCTTGTGAGCCGGCTGGTTCCTTAAGGAATTGCCGCCGAAGTCGAGCACGAAGAGATCCCCGGAGAAGTTCCGGAGCGTGACGGTGACGGTGTTGCCGTCGGCGTCCACGGCCTGTTGAGTGGACGGTGGCGGGCGGTTCCCTTCAGGCGTACAGCAGTAGAGCGTTGTGTAGTCGCCGAAGCTCGAACCCGAATATTCGTAGAAGCCCCCCAGTCGCATACGGTCGTTGACAGTCCACTGGTACTGCATCTCGACCCCGTAGATGTTGGTGCCGTTGACGACGACGGTCTCGCCGGTAATGAGGGACTCTCCCTCTCGTATTTCCGCCGGCGTCCTCAAGCGCCCGGACTGGACCCAGTACTTGCTGTAGTCCTGGAAGTAGACGCTCGCCTCCAACTGCAGGCGGTTGTCGAAGAACAAGCCCTTGTAGCCCGCCTCGTAATTGATCATCTCTTCCGCGTCCATGGCTTCCCCGAGCCTCTGGGCGAAACCGGCGAAGCCGCCGGGGCGGTAGCCCTTGGAAATCCGTCCGTAGATCATGGAGACGTCGTCCGGCGCGTACTCGGCACCGACGTTCCACGTGGTTACGTTCCAATCCGCAACCTTCGAATCCCTCAGTGTCCGGTCGTCCGGTATGGGCCGGCCGTTGGCATCCAGTTCAAGTCCGACATAGCCGCAACATTGCGTGTCGTATTGCTTGGACCGGTGAATGCCGAAAATGAAGTTCATCCCGGCGATCTGGGTGGCGCCCGTGAAGTCGTTCTGCTCATGTTCCTTGTGGTCGTCGTTGAAGCGGATGCCGCCAAACACCTTCCACTGGTCATTAAGAACGTATTCGGCGTTGCCGTAGAACGCCTGCGATCGGTAGCTCACGTTGCCATAGAAGTGCTGGAATGCGGAGCCGCCCGCCACCTGGGCCAAGCCGTTGGTGACGTCCGACCAGTGGGCCGCGTAGTCGGCGCCGTGGCATCCCCACACGAGGCCGGCAGCCTTCTGGTTGTCTGGATGATCCGGATCGCGAATGTTCCTAATCAGCCCGGATCCCCCGAAGAAGCCCTCAAGTGCGGCCTCACAAGCTTCGGACGTGTCCTGATAGAACAACGGGTTGTTTAGGTTGTTGTTACCGGTTTCCAATCCGTTGAACCGCTCTGCATAGACGTAGGGCTCCTCGCCCTCGATGAAGGTGTAGCCGACAGTAAAGTTGAACGGTCCCTCCAGATTGGATATGAGCGTCAACTCGTGGCTGTCCTGGTCCGACGTGAACAGATAGTCATTCATGCGGTCCGCATACGATCCGTTGCCGCCGCCGTCCAGCGCGCAACGGGAATGCCTTTGGCCTGCCGTCAGCTCGCCGGAGATCACGCGCGGGTGAATCGCCGAACAGATGCCGCCGCCTTGTCGACTCGTCCCATCGAGGTCGTTTCGACTTCGTTGCCGGGTATCGCGCTTGCCGTACTTGTAGACCAGCTCATGGGAATCGGTCACCTCGAAATGCGCCTCCAGCGTATAGGCCTCCTGCGAGTTGTCCCGAAGGATGGGGCCGTTGAGGTCGACCTTCAACTCGATGTTCTCCCCGTCGCAAACGACCGGCGTGCCCGGCGATCGCGTCCCGTCGTCATTGAACCCCGGACAGTTCGCCACCGCCGGATTCTGACCGATGCCGAAGAAGGGATTTCTCTCGTAGATAATGTTGCCGCTTTCGTCCGTGATCGGATTCCCCAGCGGATCCTGGTGCGCGATCCGGTTGCCATTCGCGTCCATTCTGAACTCGTCCACCGTATTGCGAGGACCCAGTATCAGGGAGACCCGCGGAGTACCCTTGTCCCGGAGCATCGAGTAGCGGGCCGTGATGTCTAGGCGGTCATTCTTGAACCGCAATTGCGGTGAGTAGATCAGTTGATCAGGCTCGGCCGCGTCCGGGCCGGAGCCGACGTTCTCGATCAGTCCGTCACCGGTCAGACGGCTCAGGCTCAGGCGATAGGAGAAGCCGCTGTCCAGAACGGGACCACCGAAGGCGACCAAAGCCTGTTGAGTTGCCTGATCGGTGAGCTCGGCCGACACTCTCATGTCCCACTCGTCGGTCGGCTTCTTGGTGACGAAATTGACGGCGCCGGCAATCGCGGCTTTGCCGCCCGTCGTACCTTGCGGACCGCGGGCTATCTCGACCCGCTCAACATCGAACATGGCACCCTGATCGAGCCCGTAGGACTGATCCGAATACACGCCGTCGATGTACACGGCCGTGCCGACGTCCTGGAAGAAGTTGACGCAACGGTCGCACGCCACGCCGCGCATGACGATGTGTCCGTCCTCGTTCTTGCCGCCGCCCTGGCTGCGCGGACCGATCTGAAACCCCGGGGTCAACACCTCGAGATCATTGGTGTTTTGAATGCCGAGTTGCTGGATCATGCCCGCGTTGAAGCCGGTGACGGTCATCGCCCGGTCGATCGACCGCAGCTCGCCGCGCTCGCCCGTGACGATGATCTCTTCGATGTAGCCAGCGCCGTCCTGGTCCGCTGCCTCGTCCTCCGAGTCCGAAGCCTCGTCGGACTGGGCGCCGGCAGCAAC
>JAPOYW010000145.1 GCA_026706425.1 Gammaproteobacteria bacterium | reverse complement strand
GGTCTCTACGGCGACATCAAGTGCTTCTCCCTTGACGAGAAACACGCCCTCTTGGCCTCGTTGGCACGCAACCCTCGGCAAATCACACCCGCGTTCCTGCTGGCGAACGCATTCGCCGCTCTTGCCGATCCCGCAATGTGCGGAGTCTCCGAGAGTCCTGCGGCGAAGCCGAATCCGACGAAGAACGGCAGTCGAGCACCAACTTCCTCCGGCACGGCGATTGGCAAGATTCCCGAGAGCAGTACGGAAACCGTGACTAGTGCAGCACCTGCCCCGAGGCAAGCTCGCGTCCACAAGTCCCACTTGAACGTTCCGGAGAACTCGTGGCGCACCCGCTCGCTCCGAAGTGTCCTAAGCCGTGAGAATATGGAACCCATACCACCGGCTAAGAAAGCTGACGCCAAAGACATGAGGGTCGATGCCCAATCCGGAACATCTGCATTCGCGAACGTCAGGCAGGACACGAGCAAGACCAGAAGAACGATGATCATCCAAGAGCCAAGCTTGCTGACCTCGCGAGTCACGTCCGCCCGCTCCTCCGCCAATCGGTTGTAGCGCATCGCCGACTCCTGCAACTCCAAGGTGAGTTGCTGGAGGCGCTGACGCAAAACCGCCTCCGCACGGGTCAGCTCTCCGTTGGCACCGAAGAACCCGGCAACGTCCTCAATCCATGCCGCGCGGCGATCCTTGTCGAACCGGTAAAGGCTCTCGCGAAGTCTGATCCACGTCGGATACAGCAAAGCCTCCGGTTTGAGCAGGCAGAGTTCCGCTTCGACCTCGTGGACCGCAACAACACGATCTCCTTCACTGGGCAGTGCGGGAATGTCGGCCAGCCTGCCTTCAACGGCCTGGAGGCGACTGGCGGTTGTGTCGCTAGAGGCACACTCTCGCGACCGGCTCAACTCGCTTTGCAGACGCGACAAACGCGCACTCAACTCGGCGTCGACACGCGAAGGCTCATTAGCGAGAGCCGGTCTTGGACGCTTCATTTCTCGATCACAGAACGACCGGGCCGCAAGGTCCAGCCAATCCCTGCCGGGAAGGACTACCTGAGATCGCTCGTGCCCCAACGCCAAGGGTCGCATGTCCCAACTCCAGCCCTTGCACGTCAAGCATGTTCGCCAACGCGCGAACGGTACGACTATGATCCTTCGCCGATGCTCGTTGGATCCAGTCGGGCGTCGCGCAAAGCGAACGCAATCTTGGAAGCTGGCAGCGAACCGAAATAATCCTCGACATCGGCAGCGACTACCGTCAGCCCGGCAACCAACATGTGGCGGACCCACATCGGAATCGTCTCGGACCAGAGAGCATAGCCCGCCCCCTGCCCTCCCGCTGCTTCCACGGCAGAGGCGGAGTGTGGAAGGTCGAGACCGTGCTCCATCAACCGCGCCGCGACCAGCTGGAGCCTTACGGAAGTCTCGAAATCCGGGACGACTTCGAGACGCGTCCCGCCTGCAGACTTGGGGCGCGAGATGCACTCGACCTCCACGGGTTGTCGCATCGCACCGTCGACAAGCCAAGATTTACCGTCCAAGTCACCGTAGCCGGGTAGGTCGGCAAGGAGGCTCTTTGCGCGCCGCTTCCGGCACACCTCAATCGCCGCCAAGAGTTCGGCGGTCTCGCCTCCCGCAGGCTCGGCCGAGTGGCGGAGTGCACCTGCGTCGCCCTCCGCACTGGAATGCACAAGCCGTTTGGGTAGTGTGCCGTTTGCCATGATCGCCTCGACAATGCAGTGCCGCTAGCTCCTGCCGATTCCCGCCGCCTGCTCCTCGTTGGCACGTTCCGCGTTCAATTCGAGAAGGCGGGCGAGCACTTCGTCGCGCACATCGTCGGGCCAACGGTAGCGGTAGGGCTTCCTGCGACGACTGTTCGACTCTTGATCGTCCTCGTAGTCTAGGAGAAACCCGCAGTCCACAGGAATGTCGTGCCAACCGTAGGCTTGCAGCACCGCTCGGTCCATGTCGGCGTGGAGTTGACGGAGCCGCTCGATGCGAGGGTCGCTCTCGTCGGGATCGTGGAAGCGATTGTAGGTCTTCGTTAGCCCTTCGTCGTTCCTGACCATGAGTTCGGCGCGGAAGTCGTAGTAGGTCTTGCCGACCGCCTCCAACCCTGTGGGTGTTCGGCCCAACCCTCCGGAAAGGGAAAGGTCTCGAAGCAGTCGGAAGGTGTGTAGCGGAGGTCGTCCTTCATGGATGATCCGAAGAAGCGTGCCCAGATTTCGTGGGGACGGGATTGGAGCGTACAGAAGGCCGCGTTGGAATGTACCGGCATCACAGTCAGTGTGTGCGCATATACGATGTTGGCCGACATGCGGGCGATTGCAGGGTGCGGTGCCGCGCCGCAGTTGGTCACCAACACATGCGACTGGCCCCGTATGGCAGAGTAGAGTCCCGGTCGCTTCTCCGCATACTGCCACCACCTATCGCGAATCGCCTTGCGCTTCTGTGAGTCCCGATCTGGCTTCGCCCTTGCCTTTACTATCTCGAGCAGATCTCGCCAATCCGCAGCGACCTGACCGGGGTAGTCGATAGGTACTATCCCTTGTCTCAACCACCTGTTGGCACACCGAGACATCGGCGTGTTCCCATGCTCGTCCAAGGGTTTGCCTTTGGAGCGGGAAGTCATGGAAGTTGATCACGTACCGATGGTGTTCGTGAGTCGGGCTCTTGTTTACTTCCTCACCACCAACGAACGGGGAAGATCACCTGATTGCGCGGATTCTCCTCGATCAGCCGCTGCATCTCGGCAATCGGCGTTGCCACTCCCTTCTTGTCCGTGTCGTCGAACGTGAAACCCATGCCGAGGACAATGCTGCCTTGAAAGCTCTTGCCGGCGTTCTCCTCAAGCCGTTGCGGATCGGAATGTCCACCCCGATGGAACAGGAACGCCGTTATCCGGTCGACATCGAACTCGTCAAGACGCTTGGCACCGCCAAACCGCCCCTTCCACACATGCAGCACGCTGACGACAACCGCCGCGAGTCCCGGCCACTTCAGCCGGCGCTTCGCCCGGTAGATCTCGCCGCCGTTCTCGCAGATCCAGCGTAGGCCCGTCGATCGCGTGTCTCCCTGCGCGATCGTGTTGGTGGCGATCAAGCCGAACGCGCCACCTGCCCGGATCAGATCGAATGCGCGGCGGAAGAAATGCGCCACCAGATCCGCGTTGCCGTGGCTCTCGGCGTTCATCTGTTTCAGCCAGTCGGTGTAGCCCGGTCTATTCGCGGCAGCCACCGTGTTCTTCCCCGCGAACGGCGGATTGCCGATGATCGCATCGAATCCCGGATTGCCACGGTCGAAGACCTCTGGGAACTCGATCTGCCAATGGAACGGGGCGAGGGGCGGGTCGGCGTCGCGAAGTTCCTCCAGCCAACCCAGATAGCGGTGCGCGTGCTCGTTGAGGACCTCTCCCGCGTAGTGCCGCCGCCGATCTTCCCGTTCCTTGGGCTTGCTCCCGTCGAAGAACGAAGCCAGAACGAGGTCGCCCAGCAAAGCGACCTGGGCAGACTCGTACTTCGCCGCATCCCAGAGATCCCGCAGTTCTCGACCTGACACGTTGTCGTCGGCTTCGCGAATGCGGCGGCGGAGCCTTGCGACGGATTTCAAGTGCTCTGCAGCCTTGACGGCCTCCATGCCTTCTTGAAGACCTCCCTCCTTCCAGTGGAACCCGTCAATCTGCTGGCGGCCCAGCCCGACGAGGGAGTCGCCCTGTCGCAGAGCGTGGTCGAGGAACGTCAGCGGATGATCCTTGGCCAGCGTCACCAGCCAGAGCGAGAGCTTGGCCAGATCGACGGCGGCGGGATTGCGGTCCACGCCATACAGGCAACGTCGGGCGACCTGACGGCGGGCGAACACGGTCTCGTTCTCGTCGGATGGGATGTCCGGCAGCACGTCGTGGGCGTGCCACGATTCGACTAAAGCGTCGCCCAGTTGACGGCAGGCCTCCACGAGAAAGGCACCCGAACCCATCGCGGGATCGCAGACTTTGAGGTCGAGGATCCGTTCCGGGGTCGGCGACCTCTGTTGATCGTCACGCAGGCGTTGGAGTACCGGGTCCAGAGTCTCACGCACGATGGGTTCGGTGAGCTCGCGCGGCGTGTAGTGGGAACCCGACCGACGGCGTTCCTCACTCGGCTGCAATACCATCGCGCCGGCCGGCACGATGTCCGGTGTGGCGTCCTTGTCGATGACGGAATCCAATGCCGCCAGCAACGCATCTGGTGCGAAGGCATCGACCACAGCCCGTTTCACTCGGTCCGTGAGCT
>JAPOYW010000315.1 GCA_026706425.1 Gammaproteobacteria bacterium | reverse complement strand
CCCTCGACACGAAGCCCCGGGTGTTGGGGAAGCCGTTGACCATCTCCGCGACCCGGCTCATGCCCACGCTGTGGTGGTTGCGGCCCGTCAGCAGGCAGGTGCGGGTCGGCGAGCATAGCGGCGTGACGTGGAAGTTGGCGTAGCGGAGGCCGTCGGCGGCAAGGCTGTCCAGGGCGGGCGTCTCGATATCCGACCCGTAGCAGCCGAGCTGGGAGTAGCCCACGTCGTCGAGCACGATCACGACGATGTTCGGTCTGCGCTTGAGTTCGGAGGATGTCGGTGTCCACGACACCGTGGATTCGTCCACGGTGCGCTTGATCTCGCCGTCGAATAGCTGGTCGTGTTCCATCGTTCCCCCTCGTGAACGCAAATCGCCGACCCGCAGTGTATCCGTAGGGGCGACCCTTGTGGTCGCCCGCTTGTAGTCGCAGCGGGATGGTGCGCCCTGCGGGTTATGCCGGATGAAATGGCCGGACCAGTGTGGTTTGACTCAATTCCGGTGCCCGGATACGTTAACGGCGACGAAGCCAACCGGGTATGGATGCCCCGAATACGCGTAGCGTTGCTGGTCGGCGCTTGGTGCCTGGCCGGATCGGTGTTGGGCAACGAAGCCGACTGGCGGCAACATCGCGATGCTGGACTCGCCGCCTACCGACAGGGCGATTATGCCGAGGCGGTGGCGCGGACCGAGTTGGCCCTCGCCGGGGCGGAGGCGTTCGGCGAACGGGACACCCGCTTCGCGGAGACCCTGGCCAACTTGGCGTTCCTATACCGCGAATCGGGCCGCATCGACGATTCGGAACGCGCGTTCCTACGGTCGGTCACCACTTGGGAGGCGATCCTCGGCGAGGACCACGAGATCGTTGGACAGACCCTCAACAACCTGGGTTCGCTCTACGATGCCCAGGGCCGCTTCGACGAAGCTGAGCCTGTCGTCGATGTCGCTGAAATTCGGGGTGAACGTCCAATCGGTGTTCTGTTCGACCAGGGCGGCGGCTATTCCGGTCTCGATGCTGGTGTTCGTGAACGTGCCGTTGCCGTTGTTGCGCCAGACGGTTTCGGTGTCCGCGCCCGCATCGTAGTGGTTGCTCCAGTGTGTGAGAAATAGGTCGACGAATCCGTCCCGGTCGTAGTCGAAGAACGTCGCGGAGACCGTGTTCATCGAGGTCAACCGGATGCCGGTTGTCTCGGTGATGTCGACGAACTGTGCTTCGGACTCGTCGAGCCGGTTCTCGAAGACGTGATGCGGGTCGCCGACGACGGCGCCGACGAACAGGTCAAGGTCTCCGTCGCCATCGATGTCGCCGAATGCCGGGCCGCTTCCCCAGTGGATGATGTCGAGGCCGAGTTCGCTGCCGACCTCCTCGAACGTGCCGTCGCCGCGATTGCGGTAGAAATGATTGGGCGCTTGGTTGCCGCCGACGACGTAGAAGTCCACGTCGCCGTCGGCGTCCACGTCAGCCGCCGCGACCCCGCCGCTTAGGAGCTCCGAGTCGGACATCTGCGTGACCACGTTGCCGAACGAGCGGCTGAACGGGGTCGCCGTGTCGCGCTCGAAGAGAAGCGCGTCGCCTTCGGCCACCGGTGTAGACGTCACGGGGACCGGCGGCGGTGGTGGCGGTGGTGGCGGTGGCGCGGATCCCGATCCCCCGCCGCCACAGCCGACAACCAGGGCTGGCAGCCAGACCAGCCCGCGAAACACCTTCATGTTGGCCTCCGCGCTCGGGGGAGCGCGGTGGAACCTATCGCGTCATGTCGGGGCGCCACCGGAACTGCACGCCGATCTGGCGGTGCTCGGTGAGCCAGACGTTGGCGTAGGCGAATTCCTGGATGCCGATCTCGTCCATGATGTTCTGCACGTAGCCGGTGATCTCCCAGTCCGGCTTGGGCTCCCAACTGATGCGCGCATCCCAGCGGTCGTACCCGTGGATCTTCTGGTACGGCACGTTGCCGATGTCCGACCAGCGGCTCCCGGTGTAACTCCAGGTGGTCAGCGCCGTCACCGGGCCGATGCCCGTCACGTCGGAGAACATCAGGGTCATCGCCATCTTGTGGGCGGGCTGCTGAGGCAGCGTGTTACCCGTCACATCCCGGGGCAGTCCAGTTCCGACGTCATTTGCATGCCGGTGGCGCGGTCGATGTAGGTATGGATGAAGGTCTCGCGTTCTTCGTCGCGGTCGTCCTGGAAGAATGCGGAATGCGGACCCACCGACGAATCCAGGTAGTTGTAGAACCCGGACACACGCCAGTTCTCGTTCATCTGGAAGGTCCACTCGGCCTCGAATCCCAGATCTCCGTGCCGTCGAAGGCGTCCGTGTAGTCGGTGAAGGGCTCCTCGCGGTTTCCCCGTGCGCCCGCGCCGATGTACTGCGTCGCCTTCAGGTGGTACTTGTCGTAGTCGTCGAAATACGCCCCCGCGGTCAACAGCAGCCGGGAGTCGAGGAACAGGCCCTTGATGCCCACTTCGTAGTTGACGAGTTCCGAGCCGGGGAAGTCCTTTGGAATCGCACCGAGGGCGATCAACTCCTCGGTGTCCTCGTCCTCGATCTGGTTGAAGCCGCCGGCCCGGAATCCCGTGGAGACGCGACCGTAGTAGAGCAGGTTCTCGCGCGGCGTGTATTCGACGCTGACGTGGCCGATGGTCTGGCTCCAGCTTGCGTCCCGAGCCG
The DNA here is from genome assembly GCA_026706425.1 of Gammaproteobacteria bacterium. Taxonomy (GTDB): domain Bacteria; phylum Pseudomonadota; class Gammaproteobacteria; order Pseudomonadales; family Azotimanducaceae; genus VXYL01. The sequence goes on along the minus strand of JAPOYW010000315.1, from coordinate 1,597 downwards.
TGAGTACGTACTGGAAGTACACGGGAACGCCACCCCACGGCATGTCGGTGAGACGCTGGTCGCGTTCGATGTCGTCGAGCAGGCCGCCGACGCCGTGGTCGCCGCTGATCGACGGAATCACCGCCTTCTCGTCCTTCGTCCAGCGCAGGCCGCCGGAGACCTGCCAACTCGCGTTCAGCCGGTATTCCGCGTTGACGAACACGGCGTCGGTGCCCGCGGTGGATCCCGCGCCGCCGCCCCGGTCGAAAATATGGTCGTTGCCGGGCGGGCAGTGCGTCCATACCGTCGGGCTTTCACCGAGGCCCTCGACGAGGTCGGGAGTCGATTCGTCGTCCTCGGCCAACACGAAGTTGTCCAGGAAATCCTGGCAGGAACTGAAGTCGGCAACGCCGTCCCGGTTCAGGTCGAGAGACGTTGCCGCCTCGTCGGCGTCGGTGGTGAACAACGGATCGGCCCAGTCGTGCTGGCGATCCCGCCAGCTGGAGTCGTTCTCGTAGGTGTAGATGCCGGCGACGAAGTTGAACGGGCCGTCGAAGCTCGAGAACACCTGGAGTTCGTGGGATGACTCGACGTCGTCTTCGAGCCAGCCGTCTTCCAGGTCCCGGAACTCGCCGCCCTCGTCGATCCAACGCTGTATGTCGGCGGGGTCGGTCAGGTCTGCCGGAATCGAGGGATCCGCTGCGCTCGGTACGCGGTCCGTACCATCCCGGTCCTGCGTGCCGAAGGTATGCGACTCGTTCTCTCCGTAGGTGTAGCGCAGCGTGAGGTCATCGGTCAGTTCGTAGTCGGCATTCAAGGACCAGCGTTTGGCGCTGCTGTCCTGCTTGCTGGCGCGGTTGCTCAGCACCTTGTTCCGCAATTCGCTGCAGATGCCGCCGAACTCCGTGTACTGCCCGGGCGGGCAGTCGGCTACCGAAGGCACGGGTTTGTCGTACAGGAACCAGTCGTTCGGCTGTTCCCAGAAGCCGAACAGCAGCACCTTGGCGACGCTGCGGTCCTCTTCGGTAACCGAGACGCGGGACCGCGCCGAGCCTTGATCGCGCAGCGACGAATAGCGCAGGTTGACGTCTATCTTGTCGTTCGTGAAGCGAAGCTGCGGCGACCACTGCAGTTGGTCGGGTGCGCCGTAGTCGCCGCCACTGCCGAGGTTCTCCTGGGTGCCGTCGCCCTCATAGTAGCTGGCCGTGAGCCTGTAGCTCACGTTCTCGTTCATCGGACCGCCGAAGGCGAGGGCATAGCGCTGGGTTACCTGGTCCGTGTATTCCACCAGTACGTTCATGTCCGGCTCGTCGGAGGGCCGCTTGTTCACGAAACTGACGGAACCCGCAATGGAGTTCCGACCGTTCAACGTGCCCTGCGGTCCCCGGGCGACCTCGATGCGCTCCAGGTCGAACATGTTCAGCGCCGTGCCGTAGGTCTTGTAGCTGTACACGCCGTCCACGTAGAAGGCGACGGCCTGGTCGGCCTGACTCTGTACCGCGACCTGCGTGCCGATGCCGCGCATCGCCACGCCATAGCCCTCGGAGTCGTAGCCGAACTGCAAACCCGGCACCAGCTGCTCGAGGTCCTCCTCGCCGGTCATACCGAGTTCCCTGAT
>JAPOYW010000559.1 GCA_026706425.1 Gammaproteobacteria bacterium | reverse complement strand
TGATTCAGACCTGCCTGGCGAGTCCACGTGTGCGTAGTAGCTATGCTTGCACAATATTGTGCACTATGCTTACAATTGTGCAACTACTCCTCTTCGGCGATTCGGAATGAGCCTCCGAAGGAAACTTGCGCGGCGTGAGCAGGAGGCATTGGAGGCGTTGCACCGTCTCGCTCCCTGTACCGCAGCGCAACTTCAAGGCGAGATCGGCGGTACCTATTCGGGCACCCGCGCGGTGCTATCTCGCCTAGTGGCCAAGGGGTTGGCAAACCACCGCTACGACGGACCGCGGTACATCTACGAACCCGTTCAGGACTCGTCCTCCGCTGGCAAATACGCGCTGCGCGAGGTCGTGGACACGTTCTTCAAGGGCAGCAACAAGGAGGCGCTCGGTGCGCTCCTCGGAATGTCCACGGAGGTTATCGACGAGACCGAGTTGAAAGAGCTCGAAGCGATGCTGGCATCCATTCGGGGACGGACGGACGCCGATGGTTGAAAGCATCGTCGCGTTTCTCGTCAAGTCGACGGTCGTACTCGCGTTGGCCCTGTGGGTGTGTTCCTTGAAGCGCCTTTCCGCAGCAGAACGCCACGCGGTTGCGGGAACCGGGTTGGTCGCCGTGGCGGTGCTCGCGGCGCTGGCGTGTCTCACGGAACAGCCTGGGATTCCTGCGTGGACGTTCGTATTGCCTGTGGAGACCGGCGAGCTCGTTCCTGTCTCAGCGGGCATCGCCGCTGCCGGACGCGGCGAGCCAAGTCGGTCCCGCTACGGCAGCGATGGCGGTGCCGCCGGAGATTCCCGCAAGGGCTGGCAACTGGTGGGTCTTGGGATTGGGGATGTATGCGGTGACCGTTGTCGCCTTGGGTGTCTCGATGCTGGCCGGTCGACGGCGCGTGGCGAACTACGTTCGGCAGTTGCCCGTATGGGCCGGGCCCGCCCTCGTGCCGGACCACGTCGATGTGCGGGTCGACGGGCGCGGCACCCCCTGGACGTGGGGGCATCGGCACCCGGTCATGGTGCTGCCCCTCGACTTCGAAACGTGGCCTCGCGAACGTCAGCAAGCCGTGCTCGCGCATGAACTGAGCCACGTCCAACGCCGTGATTGCCTGACCGATGGGGTATCCCGATGGCTGTGCAACGTGTTCTGGTTCCACCCGATGATGTGGATGCTGTGGCTGCGCCAGCGAAGGTACGCCGAGGAGGCCTGCGACGACGCGGCGCTCGCGGCGGGTACCGACCCGTGCGACTATGCCGCAGCCCTATTGGCGGTGGCTCGCCGCAACCGGGACGCCAAGCCGATGGGGCTCTCAATCAGCCGCAGCGACCTGTCCGTCAGATTGCGGTCGATACTTCGTTCGGGAGCGAGGCGTACCCGGATGACATTCGCCAAGCTCGGGCTGTTGATCGCGTTGGCAGCGGCGCTCGTGCTGCCGGTCGGTGCGTGCACGGTCCGGGCGACGGGAGTCGGGGATTCGGGCCTACTAGGCGAGCCGCAGTTTGCCCGCGAGCCCAACCGCGAGATCTTTGTCTATCTCCGATACCCGCAGCTGCACGGACCGACTGTTCAGGACGCGGAGGAGATCGCCAAACAACTGGCCAACGTCACACGCGCCTCGCCGTATTACTCATCCCACATTAGCATCTTCGTCGCTCGTCACGGGGACCGGGAAGCCCCAACGGTCGTCATCGCCCAGGAGGATCTGAGTCCAAGGGCCGAAACTTCGGCCGGAGCGGCGTGGCCGCTCGAAGCAGGCCACCACCTATCGGCCAGCGACGACCTTAACGGCGAACGGGTCGCGGTGATCGGTGGTCCCATACGCGACGCGCTGTTCGGGGACGGGGCGACCGCCATTGGCGAGGAAGTCGTCATCGGTGGTGAACCGTTTCGAGTCAAGGGAGTGCTGGCGCCCCATCCGCCGTTCGTGAATGTCGATACACCGTATCCCGAACACATGGCGAGCGCCTTGGCGAAGCGCGTGTACGTGCCTTTTGGGGTCGGCGTCAGGCTGTTCTTCGAGGGCAGGCGGCCTGACTACCTTCGGGTGGCGGTCGAAGATCAGCAACGTATCCACGAGACGGCCGCCGAGATCCGCGAATTGCTCGAAGGGCGCTACGGCGATGCAGCCGACGTATACACGGAGACGCTGACCGTGCCGCCGGACTCGACGCGAAGCAGTTGACCCATCTTGGGTGTCGCAACCGCCGATGGCCAATCCGACCCAACCGTTGTCCTTCGCGACCAGTGCTCAACGCGACTCCGACCCCCGCAGGCGCCGTTCGAGCTCCTCGATACGACGTTCTGCCGCTTGGCGGGCAGCCATTTCTTCGACTAGGCGTTCATCGACGGCAATGACCTGCGTCTCGGCGGCATCGGCGCGTGACTCGGCCGCGGCGCGCATCGCTTCCGATTCCGCGTGGTCAGGAAGAATCTCGCCGGTCGCGGGATCGCGGAACCGGAGCAGCCGTCCGGAGGCGAAGAGGTCGAGGCAGAGAACGTCGCTCCGGAGATCGCCGGACGGTGACGGCGCGATCGGCGTCCGGGTGCCGGTCCGGTGAATGCGCCAGCCTTCCAACGGCGGATCGCCATCGGTGCGGACGCCGCGCGGGTCGAAGGTCCAGTACTCCCGCACGCCCAGTTCCGCGTACAGGGCGGGTTTCCTTTCGATGTCGTTGCGCCAGTTGTCCGCCGACAGGACCTCGAGCACGAAGTCGGGTGCCTTGCCTTCCTCCCAATGCTTGTACGACTGCCTCGGTCCGCTCGGCGGCCCGAACGCCACCAGGACATCCGGGACGACCGCCGCGCGCCGGTTGCCCTCTTCCAGGAACAGGAACTTGTCGGTGGACGCGTAGACCTCATGGCCGGCGAAACGCGCCCGCAGGGCACCCTTGGCGTAGTCCAGCACGTCGCCGTGGTAGTCGCCTTCCGACATGGGCTTGGCGTCGCTGAACGGGTAGCCGTCTTCGTCACACTCGACCGGCGGCGTCGGTCGGTACAACGCGGCGGCGTGGACGACGGCAAGCGAGCGCTGCCCGGCAGTCGCTCGGCCTCTTGCTCGCGATCCGGTTGGCCGGAGTCTCGGTTGCATCATTGGAACGTACCACAATGCGGTCTCGCTGGGAGTGGGCCGCCGATCATCCGACACAATGCAACGCCCCCGATACCGAGATCGCCCATTCGGCGTGTAGGAATTCGCCGTTTCGTAATCGGTCTATCCGCAGCATGTAGAATTGATCTTCGGAACGGTCGTAGCGCGACCGGCCGGCTTCATCCGGCGACCACGGTGGCACAAACAACAAGGCGATGAACTCGGCACTACTCGAACTTGAGGGGGTCTCGAGGGTCTTCTCGGGCGACGGGCGTCGCGACCGAAGCCCAGGCGGATGTCGATCTGAAGATCGGTGCCGGAGAGTTCGTTTGCATCACGGGCGCTTCTGGGTCGGGCAAAACGACACTCCTGAACATCCTCGGCTGCCTAGACCGCCCGACCGCCGGGATGTACCGCATTGCCGGTGCGGATGCGACCGCGTTGCCCTCGGACGACCTTGCCCGGTTAAGGCGCGAGACCTTCGGGTTCGTATTCCAGAACTACAGTCTCCTCGAATCCGCCACGGCGTGTGGCAACGTCGAACTACCGGGAACCTATGCGCGGATTGCCGGCAAACGTCGGCGACGCCGGGCCCGCGGCATCCTCGAGTCCATCGGCTTGGGTGAGCGCGCGGATCATCGGCCTTCGGAATTGTCCGGTGGCGAGAAGCAACGGGTCGCCATCGCGCGGGCGTTGATGAACGACGCGCAAGTCATCCTGGCCGACGAACGACCGGAGCGCTCGATACGGCGCAAAGCGAAGAGATTCTTGCCCTGCTCGAGCAGCTAGCGGAACGCGGCCATGCCGTGATACTGGTCACCCACGATTCGAGCGTGGCGGCCCGCACCCAACGGCGGATCGCCCTCGCGGACGGCCGGGTCGCCGCGGACGACGGCAGCGAACCGCTCGCCGATGCTGCACGTACGGGTGCAAAGACGGCGCGCCGTGGCGGCATGCCCTGGCTGGCTGCGCTCCATGGCGGCTGGGTCGCCATGCGACGCCGACCGTTGGCAGCAGCGTTGACCGTCGCCAGCCTGGCATTGGGCATCTGGTCGGCGCTCGCACTCCTGGGACTTTCCGAAGGCGTCGGTCGAGACTCGCTGGAATCCCTCGAGCGAATGGGCGCAAACCGGTTGACCGTCGGAGCACTCGCATGGGTCGGCGGCAAATCCGAAAGGCTCCCCCTGACCATGGCAGAT
>JAPOYW010000301.1 GCA_026706425.1 Gammaproteobacteria bacterium | reverse complement strand
CCTCGGCCGCCACGAACCCGAAGCGCTCGCATACCGGCGCGATCCCTACCACCTGTGGCCCCACCAGCAAGCCGCCTTCGACGACGTGATCCGAGAGTTCGCCACCCACGACCGCGGCAAACTAATGGCCTGCGGGACCGGCAAGACGTTTACGGCGCTGAGGATCGCCGAACGCATTGCCGGAGTCGGTGGACGCACGCTTTACCTCGTGCCGTCGATCTCCCTTTTCCAGCAGTCGATGCGCGAGTGGGCCGAACAGCGCGACGTGCCTCACCGCTACGTCGGGATCTGTTCCGATACCCGCGCCGGTCGCAACGACGAGGACGCCTCGCTGCACGAACTCGAGATTCCCGTCACCACCGATCCCGACCGAATCTCCGAGGCGTTACGGGCCGCGCCGTCCGAAGCGATGACGGTCGTGTTCTGCACGTATCACTCGCTGGGACTCGTGGAACAGGCCCAGGACGACGGTGCGCCGCCTTTCGATCTCATTCTCTGCGACGAGGCGCACAGGACCACCGGCGTAGAACGCCCCGGCGACAAGACCTCTCCGTTCGTCCTGGTCCACGACGAGGCACGCGTCCGCGCCGGCAAACGTCTCTACATGACCGCGACACCCCGCCTCTACACGGAGGGTGCCAAAGCCAAGGCCGCCAATCACTCCGTGGAAGTGTTCTCGATGGACGATCCCGCGACCTACGGGCCCCAGTTCCACCGCCTGCCGTTCTCGCGCGCGGTCGAGCAGGACCTGCTTTCCGACTACAAGGTCGTCGTGCTCGCGATGTCTGAGGATCACGTCGCCGCCGCCCTGCAGGCCCACCTGGCGACCCGCGAAGGCAGCGAGATCAACCTCGACGATGCCGCCAAGATCGTTGGTTGCTGGCGCGCCCTCCAGAACCCCGAAAATCTCGATCCCGACGCCGAATCGGTTCGACCGCTGCGCCGTGCCATCGCGTTCACGAACACGATCATGGCTTCAAAGCGCCTCGACACCCACTGGCCCGGCCTCGTCGAACAGGCGGTATCGCAGTTGCCGTTGGCGGAGAGGGAGGCAGCCTTTCGGTGCGAAACCCGCCATGTCGATGGGCGGCACCACGCGCTCGACCGTAACTCGCGCATCGAATGGCTCAAGGGATCGACCGAGGGGGGTTGCCGCATCCTGTCCAACGCCCGCTGCCTGTCCGAGGGCATCGACGTACCGGCGCTCGACGCCGTGCTGTTTATGAGCCCACGGTCCAGCCATATGGACATCGTGCAGGCGGTCGGACGCGCCATGCGCAAGGCCGAGGGAAAGAAGTACGGTTACATCGTGCTTCCGGTCGCGGTTCCGGCAGGTGTCGACCCAGCCGCGGCGTTGGACGACAGCGAGCGGTTCGCCACGGTCTGGGCCGTGCTTCGCGCGCTCCGGTCACACGACGACCGTTTTGACGCCGAGATCAACCAGATCGATCTCAACAAGACACCGACGGCGCGGGTGATCTTCAGTGGAGGCGACCCCGGAAATGGCGATCCCACCTCGGCACTTCCGTTTCCTCCCATCGACCTGCCACCGGGCGCGATATACGCCAAGATCGTCGAGAAGTGCGGCGACCGCAAGTACTGGGAGACCTGGGCCAAGGATGTCGCCGCGATCTACGCGCGCCTCGTGACGCGCGTCGAACGACTGCTGGAGGATCCGGACAACGAGGCGTTGAGCGAGTGGTTCGCCGCGTTCCACGACGAACTGAAGGCGTCCATCAACGAGTCGATCGACACCGCGAGCGCGGTGGACATGATGGCGCAGCACATCATCACGCGCCCCGTCTTCGAGGCCGTGTTCGACAACTACGACTTCGCCGCCGGCAACCCCAGCGCCAACGCTCTTGATCAACTGCGGGCGGACTTCGCCGAATTCGGTCTGGAAAACGAGGTACGCGATCTCGAACGCTTCTACGAGAGCGTGAGGCTTCGCGCCCGCGGTCTCGACAACGCGGAGGCTCGCCAACGGGTGCTGATGGAGCTCTACGAGCGGTTCTTCGCCACCGCGCTCAAGAAGGATGCCGACCGGCTCGGCATCGTCTACACGCCGGTCGAGATCGTCGACTTCATCCTCGCGAGCGCCGAGCATGTGCTTCGCGACGAGTTTGGGCGTGGACTCACCGACGAGGGCGTCCATGTCCTCGATCCGTTTAACCTCCTCACGAATCGTTCGTTCCCGACACTCTGGCTGCCGGACAATAGCGAACGCGCGGAACGCCAGCAGAAGGCGCCGATCCAGGTGATCGTCGGCAATCCGCCATGGTCGGCGGGTCAACGCAGTTCGGCGGACGACAACCCGAACGTTGATTACCCCGAGCTTGAGGCGCGGGTGGCCGAGACCTTTGCGGCACGGTCTAGCGCCACCTTGAAGAACAGCCTCTACGACACCTACAAGATGGCCATCCGATGGGCGTCTGACCGCATCGGGGAGCAGGGAGTCGTCGCGTTCGTCACCAACGGTTCGTGGATCGACGGCAATGTGGACTTCGAGCCATATCGCCCGCTCCGAATCGTGTCGGCTGAACATGTCTCGGTCTTGGTTCCTGTAGCACGCTGTGATGAGCTTCTTCAGGCCCAGGCGCTCGAAGTTGTACGAGAAGTAATGAAAGAAGTTGGAGATGCGGGGATCATCGCAATTGCAGTACACGACCTGGTCGGCGAAGTGTCCGGAGTAGTGGCGCAACTCGTTCTCGATGTCGGAGAGCTGCGTGTAGAACTCGTCGTTCCTTTGCCGCTTGGCTCTTTGCAGGTTCCTGTTCAGGGACATGCTCGCCCCGCGCGTCCGTTCTCTGCTAGACGAATCCCTTTGCGACCACTCCGCCGTCGAACGGCACCAGCGGGTCCGCGAGCGTCATGCGAAACATCGATTCGCCGTTCGTCCTGATGGGAACCAAGAACGGTAGTTGACATGCCTAACGAACCCTCGAAGCTAGAGTCCGTCGAAAACGGCACGAACATCTGCACTACACGAGGTGTTGGAAAACGATGCGGCAACTTTTCCGTGCGTGGATCCCGCTTTCAGTTCGATTTCTCCTTTTTTGTGATTGTATGAAAGGGCGTACCGCTCCCCATCCACCGTGAACCATAGGACGTTCCCCATCTCCCCTTTTCTGGTCCTCACCTCGAGAGGACCATCATCTTTTCTCCAAACAACGCCACCAGCGACAGCCAGTACGACCTCGTTGACTCCTTGAGCGTGGTGATCGGCCCGATCCAAGACGCCTTTCAAATAGTCCCTGAGGCGGTCAATGTCAGTTACTTCTTGCGGCATTGCTCATTCCTTCTTTGTATTCCACCATGATGATGTGAAAGGGTGACGCATGCTGCGGGAGTTTAGTCTGCTCGCATTTCATGGGAACGCTGTCAGTCATCGAACCGCCTGCACTTTGAGCTGCAGGCCCTCGCGTTCCTGAAGGCGGCTGATGATCTCGAAGAGATTGCGCGCCTGCGGATTGCCGTTCGGACTGAGCATGCGCATCAGGCTCTTGGGCGACTTCGCGGTCAGCCCGCCGAGTTCCTGAAACCCGACGGTCGCGTTGACATAGTCCCGCAGAACCGACTTCCCGACGTCCACCTCGCCGGCAAGGAGGCACTGGACGCCTTCTTCGAGCAGCGCCTCGCGGAAGCCCGGATCGCGCTCCAGCCGCTCCCGGATCGTCACTCTGAAATCGCGCGTCAATGGCATAGTCTCAACCCTCCTGCCGCTTGCTCCGCCTGTACTCGCGCCACAACGCCACCGCCGTCTCGACGTCGCGTTGCTGGCGCGCTTTCGTCCCACCGCCGAGGAGAATGATCAACGCATCGCCGTCCCGTCCGAAGTAAATCCGGTAGCCTGGACCGAAGTCAATTCGGTACTCCAACACGCCGCCGCCAACACCCTTGGCGTTTGACAGGTTACCCGTTTCCATCCGGTACAGCGCGGTCGCCACGCGTGCTGTGGCGTGACGGTCGAGCCGGCCGACCCAGCGACCGAACGGGCTGTTGCCTTGGGCATCGACGTACTCCCCAATTTCGATCATCGAAGTATGGTAACTGATGCGTTACCCGTTTGCACCCTGCGGCGATGTCATGCCCGGGTCATGCAAGGCAGCGTTCGCGGAGACTCCCCCGGTTGGGGGGGCGACCCGCCGGGATGGGCTTCAATGAGGCCCCCGCAGATCACGGGGGGGAACGCAGGGAAACAGATCTACCTCAACAGCAACATCCTGCTTCAATGAGGCCCCGGCAGATCACGGGGGGGAACCGACGAGACCTTCGCGTGGAAGACCGAGCGGAT
>JAPOYW010000606.1:3106-4298 GCA_026706425.1 Gammaproteobacteria bacterium | reverse complement strand
CGACATGATGGTGAACCAGTTGTGGATCAACCGGGGTGACCTGCGGTTCGCCGACTCGGCAATGGCCATGGGGTCGGCGGTGGACGGCTACGGCACGGCAAAAGCGGGTATGGGGGTTGCCGCCGCCGATGTGGATGACGACGGCGACGTCGATCTCCTGGTCGTCAACCTCGAGGGCCAGACCGACTCGCTTTTTCTGAATCGGGGCGAGTGGTTCGACGATGCCACCGCGGAGTTCGGCTTGGCGGTGACCAGCCGCCGGCACACCCGGTTCGGCGTCGCCCTAGCCGACTTCGACAACGACGGCATCCTGGATCTCTACCAGGCCAACGGCCGGGTTTCCTCCACCGAGGAACGCCTTGGCGACGTGTTCGCGGAACCAAACCTGCTCTATCGGGGAACGGCGGATGGGAAGTTCGAGGAGACCACTGCCTACGGTGGCGTGGTTCCTTCCCTGGTTCACACCAGTCGCGGCCTCGCGGTGGGTGACGTCGACGACGACGGGGGTCTTGATCTCTTGGTCGTGAATCGCGATGCGCCGGCTTACCTGTTGATGAACCGCGTGGCCGGTCGAGGCAATTGGGTGCGATTCCGCGTGGTTGACCGGCACGGTCGCGACAGTCATGCCGCGACGGTGTCCGGGGTCGTCCTCGGAAGGCGCCAGTATCGGGACGTCCAACCCGCATCCAGCTATCTATCGGCCAACAGTGCGCGGGTCCATTTCGGACTCGGGGAGGGAACCGAAATCACGGGCGTCGCCGTTCGATGGCCCGACGGGGCGCTCGAGGAATACGGTGACTTCCGAGCGGGTCGAGCGGTGGTACTGCGCCAAGGGGCGGGGCGTCGGACCGCGAGCGACTGATGCGAATCTTACAGCCCGGGCGAACTTTTGCTTTGGCGAGTGAAGCGTCCGAAACCACCGGGGATACGTCTTCGAAATGCTTCGACGCAGACTGACACAAGTGGTAGCGAGAAGTGTTGACTTGCCGTCCGGCGATATGGTGTAGTCGCCACGGGAACTATTGGGTCACGCGCACCTCAACGAGGCGTGATCGTGGTACTGGTAGAGGAATGCCGAACACGACATTCGGAGTAGGGAGAGGGACTATGACACTGCCGTTCCAGAAGGTTCTGCTGCTGACTGGCGCACTCGCGTTAGTGACTGGTGCATCCACCGCCTACGGGCAGGAGG
>JAPOYW010000606.1:0-3096 GCA_026706425.1 Gammaproteobacteria bacterium | reverse complement strand
CCATCGAGGAGACCGAGGTGGCCGAAGCCGAGGCTGCGGAGGAGGAAGTCGCCGAAGACGACGAAGACGTCGAGACGGTTATCGTCACGGGGTCCCACATTCGGCGCGAGACGTTCGACCTGCCCTCGCCGGTGGACACCATCGACGAACTGGATCTGCAGTTCGCGGGAACACCCGACCTTGGCGACGTCATCTTCGATCAGACCTACCAGGTCGGCGTAAACGCCAACGCGGCACCTTTCGAGTTCGGCTCTGGAGACGATCAGGGTGGACCGGCGGGCGTCGAGGTCTTCCCGAACCTGCGCGGGCTCGGGGCCCGGGCAACGATGACCATGATGGACGGTCACCGGGTGCCGACCCTGGTTACCGGTTATTCCTTCTGGACCCGGCGCGCCGGTGCCGATGTCACCAACCTCTACCCGGGCATCGGTATCGGGCGCGTGGAGACCGTGCTGGACGGAGCGTCGGCCATCTACGGTTCGGAAGCGGTTTCCGGGGTGGTCAACCTCATACCCCGCAAGAGCTTCGACGGACTGGACGTGTCCTATTCCCTGCAGCAGGCCATCGAGGAAGGTACGCCATCCAAGAGCCTGGGCATCCTCGCCGGCGCCCAGGGTGATCGTACAAGCGCCATCTTCGCTGTCGAAATCCGCGACGTGGAAAGCATGCCGGCCACCGCGCGGCCAAGGTTCATCGTGAGTTCCACCGGGTGGACGGGCCAGTTGCTGCCCACCTATGGGGAGCGGGGAGCGAGTCTTCCCGGCGAGTGGCGGGTTCCGCGGCGCTACCCCACCGGCGAACTCGAACAGCCACCGTTGTCGGGCTGGCAGAACTTCGCGAATCCCGCCGATGCGCCCCCGGGGTTCATTGCCAGTTCGGGGCCCTGGCACCTCTATCCTGCGCTGCAAGGCGAGAGCGACTACTACTACATGGGCACGGCGCATCCATTTCCCTCGGCCCGGTCCGATGGGATATCCCGCCTCCGCACGCTGCGACGGTACGACCCGGGTTGCCACTATCCGTTCGGCGGCGGACACGATTCACTGGGTGATCCTTCCACCGCCAACGAATTCGGTCTCGGCTACAACGATGTGGCCAAGAAGGGCAGCTTCCTGAACGGCTACACGACGGGTAACAACCGCGGTATCGAAACGCGTACGATCGGCGATGAAGCAGGCTCCCACGGTTCGATGGAGGACTGTCGCCAGGTCACCGCCGACTGGCAGGACATCCGGGCCCACGAGGACCGCCAGAGCGCCATGGGCTTCTTCGAGCACAGCTTCAACGACTACCTGTCGATCCACGGCGAACTCGTGGTTTCCTCCATGGAGTACCACACCCGGGAACGTGCCTACCAGATCGACGAGTGGAACGAGTCCACGAGCTTCTACGGTCCCGATGTCGCCATCGCCATCGGCTCGAATCCCGGCAACCCGTTCCGGGCCTTTGCGGATGGTTCGAACTCCTGCGACTACATGCCGGACCTTCCGGGCTGCGACACGTTCAGCCCGTTGTACGAGCGACCCGACCTGCCGGGCGTCTTCAAGGCGGACACGTTCATGAGCTATCACGACGCCAACGGCAACGGCGTCTACGACTACCTCGAGGAAGCCGGCGAGTTGCTGATCTATGCCCAGGACCGCAACGGCGACGGCCTGCCCGACCGGGACTTGAACGGCGACGGCGTGGCCGATGATCGGGAGTTGGCCGATATCTCGGCTCAGAAGGATCCGTACTACCGGGTCGTACTGCTGCCTCTCGATTCGGATGCCGACGGCGACGGCATACCGGACCGGTTCGACATCGACTCGCACGGCACGATCGGCCTGCGCCTGTTCGAGGACGTGCGGATGACCAACCTGGCACCGCACCCGAAACAGCCCTACGTGCACGAATCCTACCCTTGGCTGAACCCCGACATGAGCTTCAACCAGCGCAACGCGATCAACAACATGCGCCTGCGCTTCGGCACCTCTATCACCATTCCCGATACCGAGTGGATCGTCGACGCGGATTGGATCTGGGCCCGGGGAACCCGGGAGAACGACTACCTCGAGCCCGTATGGAACTGGGTGGTGGCGAGTCTGCGCTGCAAGGGCGGCTCGCCCCAGGGTAGTTCCAGCCCGAACGAATGCTGGAACCCGTTCTCCACCGCATGGCTGGATTCCGATCCCGAGACCGGAGAGATCCTGCCCGCCTGGCGGGACAAGGACGATCCGGCGTGGAACACGGAACTGGAAACCCGCCGGGCCGGGTTGATCATGCGTCAGGACAGCCGGGTAACCGGCACCCAGATCATCGACCTGGTCGCCTCCAACGGCGGCCTGTTCGACCTGTGGTACAACGACGCACCGGTTGGCGTGGCCGCCGGTATCCATTACCGCGTCGAGACGGAGAACCAGCGCCCCAACCAGTACGGCAACTCGACCTTGGGTTCCGCTCGGCAGACGGAGCAGCAGACGGAAGAGACGACCACGGCGGTGTTCGGCGAAATCCAGGTGTTCCCCATCGACCATCCGACGTGGGGCGAAATGGAAGTGCAGCTGGCGGTGCGCTACGCCGAGTTCGTCGGCACGGCGTCGTTCGCGGAAGCGGGGCAGGAATCCCGGTTCGACGTAACCATTCCGAAGCTCGCCATGCGCTACCAGCCCTTCGACTGGCTGGCTATCCGGGGTAGCCTGACGGAAGGCTTCGTGCTGCCGGGTATGTTCCAGTTGTTCAATTCGGCGGACTACCGCAACGAGTTCGGCTCGGCGGTTGATTACCTGTGCAACCTTGCCGCCGAGCTGCCGCATTGCGCGGACGCGAACCCGAACAGCGGCTCGGTCAGCAACGTCCTGATCATTTCCAACGCGCCGAACGAAGGTTTGGGCGCGGAGGTATCGGACCTGTGGAACGCCGGTGTTTCGATGCGGTTGCTCGACGGCGACATGCTCCTCGACCTGGACTACACCACGGTGGACTTCAACGGTCGGGTAGAACGCATCTCGCCTGGGGGTGTCGTCGCCGAGGCCGGTGCGAATTTCGAGGGATTCATCAGGGACCGATGCGGCCAGGAAACGCTGCTCAACTACGACGACGAGAACCGCTTCCCGC
>JAPOYW010000527.1 GCA_026706425.1 Gammaproteobacteria bacterium | reverse complement strand
CGTATACAGAAACGGGGCCTCCTGTTTTTATGGCGTTCGGGAATTCGCGGCGTGGTGCCTGGCGCAGGTGGCGTAGCAGCGCCTCACCGTACAACTGGATTAGGGAGGGGTAATAGTTGGTCCAAAGGAGTACCTGAGTGACAAGGTTCCCGTTTTCAAAGGTGTAGCCAACGGCGGCCATGGGCTCCTGAACAAGCGCGCGGGCCTGCTCCAGGTCGCCGTTTTCGAGCAATGGGCCAACGCACACGGGTTCGCCGTAGTGGGCCAGTGGGTGGTTGGCGCGCTCGGTGTTGCGGAGCACGTTGTGCAATCCGCAAAGGACGACTTTGAAGCGGCGGTCGGTGTTGTCCATCAGCCTTTTCAGTCGCGTGGACTCGAGAAAATCGCCTGCTAGGTCAGCGGTGAGGAAGGCGTCCGCCTCGTCGAGCAGCAAAAGGATCCGGCTGTCTTGATTCGCATCGAGCCAACTCCGCACCGCGCTTTCGGTATTGTCCGCCCAGCTACGGCGGCCTCGCGGCTTTGGATGCCCGACATCTATAACGCCGAGTCTGGTGAACACATCCCAGAGAATGCGCCAGAGGTGCTCCGCGCCCTCGGCGATTCCGACGTCACGCGCCTTGAGGTCGACATACTCGGCAAGGTGCCCTTCCTCGGGGTTATGAAATGTCGCTTGAGCTGCTTGAAGGAGCGCCGTCTTGCCGAGTTGGCGGCCACCGTAGACAAAGCAGCTACCGTACGGATCTGTGATTCTGTTGCGTTCGCCTTCTCGACCGAAAAACGACTCTGGCGGGACCAATCCAGGGGCGGTGAAATACGGCTCTGCACATGTGAACGGCAGCGTGCAGTCGAACAGGGCCCGCAACATCCCACGAGGCATGGAAGCAAGATAGAGGACCAATGTCTCGTCGACTGTGATGAACTGAGTCGACTGGGCGATGGACCAACGGCGGAGCCACTCACGGTCCGGGCGCGTGAGCTTTCCGAAGTGAAGGACGATAGTCCGCACGTTGGGATCGCTGGAAGCGAGGGCCTGGATGATCGGCTCACGAGCTTGGACATGCCAGTTGAGGACAACGTTGTAGCGGCCGTGGGCCACGGAACCGAATGCGGCGGCGGGGCACAGTTGGCGTGCGCGTAACGGCTCGGCACGCACTGCGGCGAGAGCCTCGCCCCGCGGCTCCACATCGGCGTTCGTAAGGACGAAGCCCAGGTCGGCGAAGAAACCGGCCATGAGGCCGGGTTCGACACGGCGGTGGCTTGCCATGTGGAACCAATGTTCCAGTAATGCGGCAGACCGTTCGGCCTGATCCGGGGACAAGGCCGAAAAGGCCAGTCCGAGTATGTCGACGCGCTGTCGCACCGCTTGCACCAAGGCGTCGTGGGTGGGGGCATTCTCTTCCGAGAATACGGCTTCGATTCGGTCGGTGGCAGCCAGAAACGCGTCTAGGCGAGACTCGGCGTGTACCCGCGACATCAGCGGCTGCCGGCGCTTGAGGCAATCCAGTTGTTCGTGCAGCGTCGCTAGGTCGTGTGCCTCCATGGCGTTCTCGACGAGTGCCCGCTCGGGCAGATTGACACCCGGCAGGTAGGCGTCGAGTTGCGACTTAACGTTCTCGACAGCACGAGCGACGGCCGGCTCGACTTCCTCTGCGATTGCGCCAACGCTTTGCCCGACCGTCAAGACGCGGTCGCGGTGCTCAAGACGTCGCGTAGCGTCATTGATCTTGGCTGTCAGCTCTGCGCGATCAGTCTCTGACACCTCGCCAAGCACGAAAGTGTGTTCGAGGCACTCAGTGAGGTCGTAGAGTTGACGCTGCAGAGCCGCCCGGCTACTGGCGATAGCTTCGTCGAGGCGCTCGCGGGCAGCGTCCGCCACTTGGTCTTCCTTCGTCGTCGTGCTCTTGCAGGCCGCGTCGGCACCGTAAAGATCCCCCCTGTCCAGGCGCTTGTCGTAGGCTTCGACTAGTGTTGTGGCGTGGGCATCGCTGTCGACCAACAGGGCGAGTACCTCATCGCTGTCCTGTGGATCTTGAATCGTGCCAGTCGAATCGATGCTTAGCGTCGTGACGCGCAACAGGTCATCCGACAGTGCTTGGACCGGTCCAACGCTGGCAGTGAGTGACGTGTCGCCACTAGACTTGAAGAGGCCGACCAATGACTCGACGGCCCTGCCCGCGCAACCGAGTGCATTGGCAAGCGGTGTTGCAGGGGACGTGGCGCCCACCTGATGGATCGCGTCAAGAGCCGCAGGTGCAAGGGTATCGATATCGATGGCGTCGCGAAGGGCCTCGATGGTAGTCTCCACAAACCCCGTGCCCCCAGGTCTCGCCTCCATTGTTCGTAGCCATTCGTGCGCGAGGTCGCGTGGTTCCTCCAAGCGGTTTTCCAACTGGATGAGCGCACGGCCGTCAATCTGATTGCCATGGCTATGGCGGTGTTGCTCATCGGTCTCGTGAATGAGGGCATGCACGGCCTTTCGGTCATCGAGTAGTCGAGCGATTTCTCGGACGCGGGGGAAGTCGGCAGGTCGGTCGGATCTGAGTAGTCGGGCAAGTTCACCAAGCACACCTGATTTGCCCAACAGGTGTTGCCACACGTAGCTCGCTGGCGCGAAAAGGAAGGTCGCCGCCGTGGCCCCGTCTCGCCACTTGGCGGCGCTTTCCGCGATGGCTGCTATCCGGTCTTTCCAAACCCCCTCGTCGAGCATCGTAGAGAGGGTCGGAGCGTCGAGTTGAACGCTCAGCAGCCGTTCGGCGTAGTCGGCGATGGTGGTCGCGAGGCGGTATACAGCGGACAAGGCACCGGACAGCTCCACGCGTCGCAAAAGTGGGACGCTGGCACCTTGCTGCGCCGAGAACAGTGCCGGCCTTAATGTGGCGACAAAGAGGAGCAGGTTGAGGGCGTCCCGGGCGGACGCTGAAGCATCGTTGAACTTGAGGCCGCCAATCGGGCCAATGAAACCGCCAAACGCATTGGCCAGATCATCGTGGGGGCGGTTGAGCACGTTGCCAAGAGCGACTGCGGCTAAGAGTTCGGGCGATGGCTGTCCCGCAGTTTCTCTGCTCGCACTATCGAGGCGCGAGATGTGGTAAGCAAGGCCAATTCGCCCATCACCAACAGCGCGCCAGAGGCTTGCCTGTGCTGACGACAGGTCTTCGGAGTGGGACGTCTGGGCCTCTGGCGAGGGCTCGCTATTGTCCCGTAGATCGCTGTCGACCGACGCCGCGACAACGTCGACTTCTGCTTTGGGAGAAGGAGGTTGATCTGGGGTCGTCAGAATGTTCGGCGGTTCTGTCGCGATTGCGGTGGCAGAACTCTCGTCTTGGCGCGGCACCGTTTCGATTGGTGCCGTCGTTGTCTGTGCCTCGCGACGCGGGCCGTCGTGTGTTGAGTGGGCAACTGATGGGCGAGGAGTCCCGGCTGTGGGACTCCCTGCCGCTCTTGGCTCTAGCGACGACTCCGGGAGGGGCATTGGTTCGGCGCGAGTGTCCGATTCCACGGAGTCTTGGGGAGTCGCCTCGGCGCTGGTCGCGTGCGTTACACCGGAGTCGGGCCTCCTCTGGTGGTCATCCGGTGTCCGGACGGGATGACTCCGAACCGCGCGTCCGGTCGGGTCGGGTGCAATCGCCGTTAGCGCCGTGTCCATGGCGTCAGCGACAGACTGAATTGCCGCCGCGACACCAGCGCTCAGTTCCGCATGGCGTTGCACGTCGGCTCGCGATGTCCCGCAGTTGGCCGCGTGGTGGTCAAGCGCGGCCTGGGCTCTGCTGGCTTCAGTTTGGGCAGCCGCTGCCTTGGGCAAGGAAGCATCGAGTGCAGTCGCAGCGCGGTCGACATCCGCCCGGATCGCTTCGGGATCGGACTCAACCGGCGGGTAAGCCGCATGCCAGTCCCGGAGCAGACGTTCCGTCTCCGGTGCAAGCCAAGGGGCCACCTCCGCTTTGGTTTCGAGTAGATTCGCGAACCCCTTGAGCAGTTCCTCGTTGGCCTTGGCATCAGTCTGTGCAAGCACCTCCTCGCGAAGCTCCAAGACCTGGTTGTAACGTTCGATCAGGACATCGAATAAAGCAGCGGAAGCCTCGGACGCGACGAGGCCTTTTGCGGCGTCCGAAAGCGCGGCGGCACGCGCACGGAGTTCCTCCGACAATTCGTGATCGCTGTTGTCCGGAGGGCCTTCGCAGCGCGGATCATCCGGCGTCTCGGTGGTTCCATTGGGATTGAGGAATGCATACTCCTTCTCGACATCTGGTTCGCGCGCCGCAGCCCAATGGAGGATGCGGGGATCGTCCAGCAACGACG
>JAPOYW010000660.1 GCA_026706425.1 Gammaproteobacteria bacterium | reverse complement strand
TTGGCGACGGCTTCGGTCCGGTTCTCGTCGAGGATGTATGCGTGGCGCTCGTAGGTGAGTTCGAGGTCAGGGCGGATGTAGTCGGGATCGAGTTCCTCGGCCCTCACCGCGGCACCGCCCGTCACCTCGGCCTCCTCGAGGAACACGATGGGATAGCCCTCGCGGACCACGTCGCCTTCCGCCATGGTGACCTGGCGGACGATGCCGTCCCGGTCCGCGGCGATGACGTGCTCCATCTTCATGGCCTCGACCACGGCGACGGGCTGGCCCTCGCGGACCTCGTCGTCGACGGCCACATCCAGCGACACGATGGTGCCCTGTATGGGCGAACTCAACCCTGTTGATCCCTCCGGGCCCGCAATCGCCGGTTCGTCGATCTGCTCCGTTGCCGACGAAGCCTGCTCCGCCTTGACCTTGGCGTCGTGATCGAACAACGCGAGAGGATCGCTGGTGTCCACCCGCGCGCCGGCGAAGCCATCCGTTGGCGACGTTGCAGCGTGAGCTGCGGCGAACCGTTGCGGGGCGTTCGTCGACGGCACGGCAAGCTCGGCCATGTGTTCGTCCACCCAGCGCGTATGCACGCGCCCGGCGGCGAAGTCCTCGTGGGCCAGGACGTTCTGCAGGAACGGAATGTTGGTGCCGACGCCCTCGAGACGAAACTCGGACAGCGCCCGAGCCGTCCGGGCGACAGCCCCCGAAAAGTCCTTGGCCGGCGAATGGCCGATCACCTTGGCGAGCAGCGAGTCGAACGCGGTGCTGGTGCGGTAGCCCGCGTAGCCGAAGCCGTCGGTGCGCACCCCCGGGCCCGTCGGCGCTTCGTAGGCGGTGAGTGTCCCGCTTGCCGGCCGTACGGTGCCGTCTTCGCCGAAGGTCTCCATGTTGACGCGCGTTTGGAGGGCGTAGCCTCGGGGCTTGGCCACGTCCGGATCATCGAGGCCGAAGTCGGCGAGAGAGGCACCCTGAGCGAGACGGATCTGCGCCTGGACGAGGTCCACGCCGGTGACTTCCTCCGTGACGGTGTGTTCGACCTGCAGGCGGGCGTTGGTTTCGATGAATACGAAAGGCCGATCCTTGCCGTTGCCGGACGCGTCTACCAGGAACTCGAAGGTGCCGAGGTTCGAGTAGCGTTGGTTTTCCGCAAACCGCACGGCGGCGGCGATGATCGTGCCTCGCACCTCGTCGTCGAGACACGGCGCCGGCGCGACCTCGATGACCTTCTGGTGGCGGCGCTGGACGCTGCACTCGCGCTCGCCGAGGTGGGCTACGTTGCCGTCGAGGTCGCCCAGGATCTGCACCTCGACATGCCTTGCCCGGCTCAGGAATTCCTCGACGTAGACGTCCCCGACGCCGAATGCCGCCCGCGCTTCGGATTGGCAGCGTTGGTAGGTGGCTTCCAAGTCGAGCGCGTCTTCGACGACCCGCGTGCCACGTCCACCGCCTCCCGCCACGGCCTTGATGATCATGGCGCCCCCGTCGAGCGACGAGAGGAATCCCCTCGCCTCGTCGAGCGAAACAGCGCGGTCCAGCCCCTTGAGCACCGGTACGTCGGAAGCCGCCGCCGCCGCCCGGGCCCGGCCCTTGTCGCCGAACAACTCGAGGTGTTCGGTGTTCGGGCCAACGAAAACAATACCGGCGTCGGCGCAGCGCCGGGAGAAACTCGCCCGTTCCGCCAGGAATCCGTAACCGGGATGGATCGCGCCGCAACCTGCGTCCTTGGCCGCTCGAACAATCGCGTCTTCATCCAGATAGGCGGCAGCGCCGATGCCGTCGAGTGCGAGGGCTTCGTCCGCCGCCCGAACGTGCAGGCTGGCTGCATCGTCCTCGGAGTGCACGGCCACCGTACGCAAGCCAAGCTCGGAGGCCGCCCGCGCGATGCGAATGGCGATTTCACCCCGGTTGGCGATGAGCAACGCGTCGAAACTCATGGGGACTCCCTATCGTTTAGTCCGACCAACGCGCGCTACCAGAGGACCGGCGCGGGATAGCGGGCGATGTGCTCATCCGGCGTCACGATGGTCATGCCATTCAGGATCGCTTGGGAAACCAGTCCCCTGTCGAACGGATCCCGATGGTGGGCGGGAAGCACCGCATCGTGGGACGCGCTTGTCTCGTCGAAATCGAGCGCTTCCAAGCCCAGCCACTGACGGCGGCTCGTGACGTAGCGACGGGGCGGCTCGGGCAGCGGCAGACGGCCCAGACGATGTTTGATGGCGATTTCCCAAGCCGACAGCGCACTTAGGAAAACGTCGTTGTCCGGGTCGCAGCAGCAATCGAGGGCATCCGCGGTCAGCAACGAGTCGTCGGCGGCCAACCACAGGAAGGTGCAGGTATCGAGCAGAAGCTTCATTCGGGGGCGCTGGCACCCTCGAACGCGTCGAGCAGATCGCCCGGCAGGGGATCGAAGAAGCTCGGCGGTATGGTCATGCCCCGGTCGATGCCGACGGGACGCCGCTCGCGGGGACGCTTCGGCAGCGGGCGGATTTCCGCGACGGGTACGTTTCGGCGGCAAACCACCACTGTCTCGCCACCCTCGACTCGCTCCAGATAGTGGGAGAGGCGTGCCTTCGCTTCGGCCGTGTTGATCTTAATCATGACTAGATACTAGACCAACTAGGTGATTATGATCAACGGGCCGGCCGCGTCCTTCGGGTGCGATAGCCCCGCTCCTACGAGTTAACGACTCTCCATTGAACCAGCGTGTGGGGCGGATCGTCGTCGCGATGATGCTCGAAGACCGCCCGCACCGGGGCGCCGATTCTCACTTCCTGCCGGGGGTCGCCCACCAGGTTGCCCACCATGCGTGCACCATTGTGCTCCGGGTACTCGACCAGCACGACGATGTAGGGTCCTTGTTCATTCAATGCCGGGTGTACCGGGTGCCAAACGCGTTCGTAGCTGTAGATGCGGCCCGTCAGGGGCACCTCGTCGAACGCCAGATCCTCGGAGTGGCAGTTGTGGCAGATCCACTCGGGACCCCAC
The DNA here is from genome assembly GCA_026706425.1 of Gammaproteobacteria bacterium. GTDB lineage: Bacteria > Pseudomonadota > Gammaproteobacteria > Pseudomonadales > Azotimanducaceae > VXYL01. The sequence goes on along the minus strand of JAPOYW010000660.1, from coordinate 1,324 downwards.
TGCCAAGTTCCGCACGCCCGGCAACGCTGCATCACAAGGCGTTCCTCGGCCACGGCCTCCCAGTACGGCGCATCGAGCCCGTCCGGCGCGGGCGCCGGTTTCGGCAGTCCGGGGTTCAGGTAGGCACTCATACCGTCGCCTCTGAACCGTAGACCGATGAACTGACCGGCGTCACCATCGGTCCCGACACCACCATCGAGACATCGACATCGTCGACCTGGTTCGGCGAGCTGCGCCGGATCTGCCGCACCGCCTCGATATTGAGTTCCAGCCCGTGCATATAGCACTCCGCGAGGTTGCCGCCGCTGGTATTGGTCGGCAGCTTGCCGTCCGGCGCGAGGAGGTTTTCCGTGGTCAGGAACTCGTTGCACTCCTCGGGCTCGCAGAAGCCGTGTTCGACGATGCTCATCAGCACGCCGCCGGTGAAGTTCTCGTAGCATTGCAGGACGTCCACGTCGTCGGGCCCGCAGCCGGCCATGTCGTACAGGCGCGGCACGCAGGTCTTGAAGTTCGAGGTGGCGTAGTCGGGCGTGTTGTGGACCGATGCACCAGCCCGGTAATGGGAACCGGTGACCGCGCTCAGTGTGTAGACCGGCGGATGGTCGAAGTCCTTCGCGCGCTCTGCGGGAACGACGATCATGGCCGCGGCCCCGTCGTTCTCCTGGCAGCAGTCGAACAGGTGGAACGGCTCGACGATCCAGCGCGATGCGTCGTATTTCGCCTCGTCCAGGGGCCGTCCGTACATCACCGCCCGGGGATTGGCCTGGGCGTGGTGATAGGACGCCAGCGATATGGCCCTAAGGGCCGACTGTTCGACGCCGTGGTCGTGCATGAAGCGCTGAACCTTCATCGCGAAGCTCTGGGCGGGTGACATCAGGCCGTAGGGAACGGTGAACGCGCCGCCACCCGAGACCACGTTGCTGCGCGGTCCCTGGCCGAAACGTCCGAACTGGCCCTGGGCCAGGGCACGGAACACCACCACGCATTCCGCTAGGCCGGTGGCCACGGCCGCGGCCGCGTGGGCAACCGCTGCGGAACCACCGCCGCCCCCGCCTCCCCACTGCATGTTGGAGAAACGCAGGTCGTGGATGCCGAGCGCATTGGCCAGCCGCGACGGATCGCTGCGGTCGTTGGAGAACGACGCGAAGCCGTCCACCTCCTTCGGTGAGATTCCCGCGTCCTCGCAGGCGGCGAGGATCGCCTTCAACGCCAGTTTGAATTCGGCGTCCGGCGACTGGCCGCGCTTGTAGTAGGTGGTCTCGCCAACGCCGACAATCGCGGTGGCACCCCTCAAGGTTCGGTTCACCCCTATCCCCTCCGTACT
>JAPOYW010000668.1 GCA_026706425.1 Gammaproteobacteria bacterium | reverse complement strand
CATCCGACACCAACGCCAGTGTAGGCGAATTCACGTACCCCGTTCCATGAAGCAAGTACCGCTAGGGACGTGCTGGGTGCCGTCTACGGGCGCATAATGGTGCTACGAAAATACGGTAGGGGAATGACATGCGCATCATTCGAATGTTCGGTTCCCCTGGCATGAAACAAGCGCCAAACGGAGCGCCCGCTCTGACGAGCGGGAACGACCGTGGCGTTTGTTTCATGGGAGGTCGGTGTGGCTGGGCCGGAGGCGGAGGCGGCGCGCCGCAAGCGGCGCGTTACAGCGCACAGCGAATGCGAAGGCGCGTCCTTCGGACGCGGCCGACCCGGCTATGGGGCGCCCTCGCCGGTTTGTTCGCGCTGGCTGCTGTACCCGCGACGGTAGCAGAGGCAGAGCCTGAAACCGCGGACCAAGGGCGGCTCGAGGAAGTGGTCGTGATCGGCAGCCGCGCACGTATCGAGGTCGAAGCCAACGAGCTGCCGGTTCCAGTGGATCTCTATCCCGAGACCGACCTGGAACGGGTCGGCGAAGTGGACCTGGCCGCCGCGTTGACCAAGCTCGCGCCGTCCCTGAACTACTCGCGGACTTCCTTGGGAGACGGCGGATCGTTCAATCCGGCGACGTTGCGCGGGTTGAGCCCGGATCAGACCCTGGTGCTGATCAACGGCAAGCGCCGGCACGGCATGGCCTGGGTACGCGTGCTCGACGGCGTGATCGGCTGGGGCAGCGGCGGCACCGACCTTCGCGCCATTCCGTCGGCAGCGCTGGCCCGGGTCGAGGTGCTACGCGACGGCGCCGCCGCACAATACGGTTCCGATGCGATCGCCGGCGTCATCAACCTCGTGCTCCGCGAGAACACCGGCGGGCAGATCACCGCCTACCTGACCGGTGCGGGCGATGGCGGCGGCGAACGCATCAACCTTTCATTCAACGGCGGCATCTCCCTCGGCACGGCGGGATTCCTGAACGTCACCGGCGAATGGCACGACGAGGAAGCCCTGCGGCGCAACGGCGGCAACGGCGGCCACGACCCCGACTTCCAGGACGAACTCATCGTCGACAGCGCGCCGAGGCACGATCTCGCCTCGTTGTTCTTCAACGCCGGGATTCCCGTCGGGGACACCGGCGAGATGTACGCCTTCGGCGGTCTCTCGAACCGCCAAGCGAGTTCGAGCGGTGCGTACCGGTTCCCGTACAACTACTGGGAGGGTCTCGAATCCGGCGATGCGACCTGGGATTTCGTGGTGCCGACCTTCATCAACTTCCACGAGCGCAACACGCATCCGGTCTACCCGGACGGCTTCCTGCCCTACGAGGAGTCGGACATCGAGGACTTCTCCATCGCCGGCGGCATGCGCAACGACGTGGCAGGCTGGGACCTCGACGTGAGCCTCTCGTACGGCACCAACGAGTTCGCGTTCAGCGCTTCCAACACCATCAACGCCTCCATCGGCGCACAGTACGTGGCCGACAATCCCGGCGCGGGCATCGCGGACATCGTCGCCAACGCCGGTCCGCTCGGCGGCAAGAGCGGCAGCATCGAGTTCAGCCAACTCTCGTTCAACGCGGACATCCAGCGCGAGGTCGACGGCGCATCGGTTCGCGCCGTCGCTGCCGGCTTCGAGCACCGCTCCGAGACCTACCGACAAAACGCCGGTGACACCGCCGCTTGGTCGTGCGGCCTGCCCCACGTCAGCGACTACGGCGCCTACGCCGTCGGTCCCGACGGCAACCCCCTCGTCGGGGTGGTCGCGGCCTGCGGATTCCAGGGCTATCCCGGATACAGCCCGACCAACGCCGAGTTGAGCGACGACGACCGCAACAGCCAGTCCGCCTATCTAGAGGTCGAGCTCCAGCCCATCGGGAGCCTCGAAGTCTCGGCGGCGGTACGTTTCGAGAACTACAGCGACGCCGGGGGCAACGCGACCGGCAAGGTCACGGTGCGCCTGCCGATCAACGATCGGTTCGCGCTACGCGGCGCGGCGTCCAGCGGCTTCCGCGCGCCGAGCCTTTCCCAACGCCGCTTCAACTCCATCCTGTTCGTCGGCAGCGAAACCGGCCTCACGACAGTGTTCTCGGCCAACGAGGGGCACCCCGTGGCCCGGGCGTTCGGCGTGGATTCGCTGGACCACGAAACTTCCGCAAACCTAAGCGGCGGGTTCGTTTACGCCAACGGCGACTTCGACGTGACCGTCGACGCCTACCGCACCGCCATCGACAGCCGGATCGTCCGCTCCAAGGGGATCGGCTGCACCGGCGTCGCCGCCTGCGACGCGGCCGGGGTGGCCACGGCGGCCTTCTTCCTGAACGGCGTAGACACCGAGACCCAAGGCATCGACGTACGGGCCCGCTGGCGCACAACGCTCGCCGATGGCCTGCTGTGGCTCTTCGCCAACGCGCATTCCAACGAAACGGAGATCACGGGCCGGCGAAAGCCCGCAGGTGCCCCGGCCAATCTGACATTCGACGACTACTACGGCGGTTGGGCGGCGCAACTGCTGGTGGAAGGCCAACCGAAGCAGCAAGCCAACGTGACCGCTGAATGGGAACGCGGCAGCCTAGGTCTCCTCGGCCGCGTGAACTACTACGGCGAAACCACCCAAAACCCCGTCGACACCGGTACGGTCACAATCGAAGCGGCTAGTACGGTCGACCTTGAAGCCCGGTCCGCATTTGGCAGGGTAGACTGGTCGCTAGGCATCAACAACGTGTTCGACGAACTGCCCACCGAACTCGCCAAGACCCATTTGTCGAACATCCTCTGGGGTGTCCGGTACCCGGTGGACACGCCCTTCGGGATCGCCGGTCGGTTTGCCTATCTGCGCGTGAGTTTCGAATTCGGGGAGTAAGCATGACCGAGGTTCTAGACCAAGCCGTCAAGGCGGCGCGCGACGGTAATCTGGAAGCGTTGCGGGCGTTCCTGTCCAACTCGCCCAGCGTGTTGAAGGAGACGGACGGCGACGGCCGGGGCCTGCTCGACCACGCCTGCCGGGCGGCCACCGGCGACATCGCCATTCCCCTCGACCCGGGTACGCCCGATCAACATGCCGCGGTCGACCTGATCCTAGCGGCGGGGGCTGACCCGTCGACCGCCGACAACGATGGCTGGACTCCCTTGCATAGCGCCGGCATGGCCGGCCACACGGATCTCGGGGCTCGGCTTGTCAAGGCAGGCGCTCGCGTCGATGCCGAAGCCTACGGCAAGGCGGGCGGCTCAGCGCTGTCCTACGCCCTCTTCTACGCCAAGGCGTACATGGCCGAAGTCCTGAGTCCGGTCTATCCGGACAACCTCCGCGCCGCCGCGGCGTTGGGCACCGACATCGGTCGGTTCGTCGACGGCGACGGTCTCGCACCCGAAGCCTACGAGGGTCTCGACTTCTACGCCCCGGTGTTCTTCCCGACCTGGGAACGAACCAAGGATCGCCAGGAAGTGCTCGACGAGGCCATGTCCTGGGCGTCACGCAACAACCAGTGCGAATCGATGGCCGCACTCGTCGACCTCGGTGCCGACGTCAACGCCAGCGCGTTCCGCGGCACCCCGCTACTCTGGGCCTGCTACGCCGACAAGGTCGATGCCGCTCGGTGGCTACTTGATCACGGTGCCGACCCCGACCTCCGCCACGATTGGGGCGGCGAGGGTCACGGCGTCTTGGCGGTCGCCATGCATCTCGCCGCGCAGAACGATGCCGTCGGCTGCGTCGCGTTGCTGCTCGACCGAGGCGCCGACCCAACGATCATCGACGGCGCCCACGGCGGCGACCCCCTCGGCTGGGCGGAATACAGCGGTGCCACCCAGACCGCCGAAATCCTCCACCGAAGACGGGCCTGACGAAGGAGAACAGCATGTCCCGACAACGCGCAGAAGAGGTGATGCGTCGCTACCTCACGGAGGTCGTCGCCCAAGGCAAGCTCGAACTCATCGACGAACTGGCCGCCAAAGACATGGTGGACCACACGCAGTCGATCCCCGGCCGCGCCGGCCTCGTCGCCCACGTCAAGAGCTTCCGCGACCGCAACCGAGACGTTGAACTCACCGTCGAGCGGATCATCGCGTCCGACGATGAAGTGGTCGGCATCTGGACCTGGCGGGCAACCCACGCGACCGACATGTACGGTGTACCGCCACTTGGCGGCAAGCTGGAAGTCCGCGTTGCGAGCATCTTCCGCCTTCGAGACGGGCTTCCAGTCGACTACGAGGTGATCAGCGACGCGCTGACGGGCTTTCGCCATATGGGCGCCAACATACCAGGGCAATCGCATTTGAGATTGCGGGTTTGACAACGTAGCGGGACGGGTCGAC
>JAPOYW010000589.1:1207-4304 GCA_026706425.1 Gammaproteobacteria bacterium | reverse complement strand
GAACTTGCGGCTGGCCCGCACGTTCGGCGAGCGTCACAGCGGCAATGGCAGACTCGTCCGGCAACGTTGCCGGGTCCACGACATCGTGGTCGATCAACACGGACGTATCCAAAAGCCCTTTTGTTGGCTCAGCCATCGACGGACGGATCCACAACAGCGTCCAGTTCGACGCGCAGACGTCCGCCATCGACCGGCGGAGCGTACCGTGCCGCCTCCGCGATCACCGCCCGGGGCACAAATCGCCGCTGTGGCACTGCGCGGAGCTCGGCGACCGGCAGCCCGTTTCGCGTGACGATCACCGTCTCGCCCGCCTGCACCTCACGGAGTATCGCGCCCGAGTCGTTGCGGAGTTCGCGCTGGGTAATGGTTCGACTCATAGGCGAAAGCGTACCACCCGTAGCACGATGTAGCAAAAAAGCTACACGGAGACAGCTACTGCCTCAGTTCGCGGATCTGGCCATTCGAACCCACGAACAGCGCTGTTATGCCCGTTCGATCTTTGGCAAGCTGCGGCAGACGTTCCCAAAGGCCGTGGTATTGGGGCATATCCGGAAAGGCAATCGAGTATCGGGCGTTGGGATCATCCATACGTTGGAGACTCTCTCCGAGCACGGCGACGAAATAGTTCACGCGCATGGGTTGTCGAGAACCACAACCCTTGACTTCTATGAGCCACCGCTGGCCATCTCTACCGACAGCTTCGATGTCGATACCCCGTTCCTTTCCCCAGGCAACCTGGGTTCGCCAACCCCCAGCCTTTAGCCACTTTTCCAAGCAGGCCTTGACTTCATCCTCCTGTAGGCTGCCGCTGGTCGTCGTGTTGGTTGAAACCTCCGTCTTTGTGTTACCAACCGGCCGGACCGGAGACACATACAGTTCCGAGACAGGGTAGTTTCCGATGAGACCATCCCTACGCAGGCTACGTCGCAGTTTCCCAATACTCTGGAGTTCCCGACACGCTTGGTTGGTGGGTTGTTGTTTCGAGGACACCCCATCTAGGGCATCTGCAATTTCCCTGTCGGTCTTTCCTGGATGTCGAATCGTGAAAAAGACAATGCGTTCCTTTCGAGTCAATTCGTCCGCGACCTTGAGGATCTTGCCACGCCCCAGAGGACTTGCCCCACCCAATAGTTCGAACTCAACCCCGGACAGCTTTCCCGTCTCGTCTGGCTTCGCCAACAACTCAAGCCGAACGTAGTCGCTGGCACGACCGCCTTGAGATTGGAGCAGCAGGCTCGCGGAGCTCAGGTCACTACGCTCCAGAAACCGGGCGACGCTGCTAAACGGTACGCCACGTTTCATCACGGCGCCGGTTGGGGGTTCCATCGCCGTGAATGTACCGAGGGCCGCGTGTGCGCCCGGACTCCTCATTGGACGTACTCCATTGCTTCGACAATCCGCACCTTTTCTAGGTCGCGCCCGAGAATATAGGTTGCCTCGCCAATGCCATCAATCTTGGCCGGCGCGGGGCACGCATGGGCAACGACATCCACCGGCACGTCCAACACGACGACGCGTCCGGGAAACTCAGTGTCCAACAAGCGACCCCATGCCCACGCATGGTGTAGGTGGCGGGCGACCCATTTACCGTCGCCGCAGCTGTTGGCGGCGGATCTCAGCCGGTCCAATTGGAGTATGTCCAACCATTCAGGCATCTCCACGTACCTGTACCAGCGCACGGATCTGCTCCAGTGGGTCAAACGGGCGCAAGGACGACGAAACTACCACGACCAACCGCATCCGAATGCTCCACGTCTCTTTCTCTCAACTACAACATCACCGCAATATCACAGCCCCGACGCCTCCAGCCTATCCAACCACGCGCGGGCGCTGCGGGCATCCTGCGCCTCGGTGCCAAGCGCATCCGCCTTGGCCAGCGCATCGCGCGCGTCGTCAAAGCGGCGCAGTTCACCGTAGCTGCGCGCCATGTGGATGTAGGCCTTGGCGAATGCCGGGTCCACCTCGATGGCCTGCTGGAATCGCTCGATCGCCGGTTGCCAGCGTCCGAAGTTGCTCTCGATCACCCCGGCGAAGTAGAACACCTCCGGATCCCGTGCATCGTGACGGGCCGCCGTGTCCAGCGCCGCGAGCGCTTCCTCGTAGCGGCCCATGCGCATGAGCACGACGCCCTTGCGTTCGTGGGCGACGCTGAACGTGGGGTGAACCTCGATGGCCCGCTCAAGAAAGTCGAGCGCTTTCTCGGTGTCGCCGAGATCGTCGTAGGCGCCCGCGAGGTTAAGGTGCAGCGGGTAGTACTCCGGCGCGATTCCCACGGCCCGCTCCAACGCGGCGAGGGACTTTTCGGCATCCCCGGTTTGGGAATACGCGACGGCGAGTAGGTTGAGGAGGGTCGCGTGCTCAGGGAAGTCGGCACCTAGTTCCTCGAGAATCGGCAGGGCTTCGGCGGCTTCCCCCGACGCGACCAGCGATTCGGCCTGGAGCATGCGTCCGCCGAAGCCTGCGATGAACGCCGTCCTGCGATCGAGCACCGGATCCTCCCAGGTGAGTTGCCGGGCTTCCCGGCCCTTGCTGAGGGCGAGACGCGCTTCGTCGAGGCGCCCGATATCGCGCAGGGCCCGGCCGAGCAGGCGGAATACTAACGGGTGATCGAGTTTCTCGGACAGCGGATCGAGCAATTCCAAGGCCGCACCGGCATCACCTCGACGGAGATGAACGCGTGACCGGCCCACAACGGCCGGTGCGCCGGCCCCCAAATCACCGGCCTTCGAGAACGACGTCTTCGCCTCGTCGATGCGGTCCACATCGAGCAGCCAAAAGCCGCGCCAGAGCCACGCCGGCGCGTAGTCCGGATCGATCTCGAGAGCCCGGTCCATGCGTTCGAGGGCTTCGTCGAAGCGTGCTTGCTGCTGTAGCAGGATGGCCTGCAGATAGGGCCATTCGAAAGCACTGCCGTCGAGCGCCTCGGCCTGAGCGTAGCTATCGAGCGCCGCCGCGTCGTAGCCGTTGGCTTCGTAGGCGAGGCCGAGAGTGCCGCGGTGTCTGCCCGAATCCGGATTCGCCTGGGCCGCTTCGATGTGGTCCCGCAACACCGCCACCACGTTGGCGTCGGATGAGTCGCGCCCGACCGCGCTGGCAC
>JAPOYW010000589.1:0-1197 GCA_026706425.1 Gammaproteobacteria bacterium | reverse complement strand
TTGGCGTCGGATGAGTCGAGTCCGACTGCGATGGCATCGGCAGTCCGGCGACACCTTGAGCGTTGGCCAGAAACAGCGGCTGTGCATCGCCCGGGGCCTCGTCCGCAACACCCGGGTTCTCATTCTCGACGAACCAACGGCCGCACTCGATCCCGAGACCGAGAATTCGTTGGTCCATGCGCTGCGTCGGGCGAGTGAGGGACGACTGGTGATCGTCATCGCGCACCGCCTCTCGACGATCCGCCAAGCCGACCGAATCGTGTTCCTGGACGATGGCGAGATCCGCGAAGTGGGCACCCACGAGGCGATGATGGCCGACCCGGCAAGTCCCTATCGACGGTTCGTAGAATTGCAGGGCGGGTAATCTTCATGAATCGCAAAGGAGCAAGCACATGATTTTCACCGGATGGGACACCCCGCTGGCCCTGCTGCAATTGGAGCTGATACAGCGAGACTACGAGGGACATCGCGTGCCGAGAGACCTGAAAGAACAGGTTGCCGCGCTGGACGACGAACGAGACACAATGAACTTTGAAGCGGTGGACACGCTCTATAGCGCGCTCGACGGACTGCCGAAGGATCCGGCATTCCCCTACGTCCAGCCCAACGACCTCGAAGGTATCCGTCGGGAACGCCCGGAGGGTCCGAGGCGCCTCGGCACCGTGGCCGACGCCGACCTCTTGGACAGATTCCACGCCGCGTGGACGGGCCGTGCCGCCGGCTGCGCCCTGGGCAAGCCGGTCGAGGGCATGGGGATCCGCGGTCAACGGGGCATGGGTGGGCGCCAAGCCATCCGAACCTACCTGGAGAACCGGCGGCAGTGGCCGTTGGACTACTACTTCAGCGGCGCCGACGTCGGCGACAACCTGCGGATTGCCTGCCCCCAGTCACAGCGCGAGAACATCGCCTTCATGGAACCGGACGACGACATCCACTACACCCTCATCGCCCTGCGTGTACTCGAGGACTTCGGCCCCGGCTTCACGTGGCGCAACGTGGCCACCGCTTGGAACACAAGCCTGCCCTACTACGCGATCTGTACCGCCGAAGCCCAGGCGATCATGAACTACAACAATGCCGTTCCCAGGAAAGCACGATCAGACTGGGTGACGCCCGAGTACACCAGCATCAACCGGAATCCCTACCGGGAGTGGATCGGTGCCCAGATCCGGGCCGACGGCTGGGGCTACGCCTCGG
>JAPOYW010000348.1:270-4306 GCA_026706425.1 Gammaproteobacteria bacterium | reverse complement strand
CGGGTCCCGCGAGGTGGGCGGCGCGGACCACGGTGGCCAGATCTCTAATCGAACCCACCACGATGCGCTGTTCCGGGAGAGTCGCCTTGGATATCGCCGCCGCCGGCGTCGCGGGGTCGGCCCCTGCGCTCACAAGTCGATCGCAGAGCCTGCCGAGGGCACCTAGCCCCATGTAGACCACCAGGGTTTGGCCCGGCTTGGCGAGTTCCGGCCAATCGGGATCGGCATCCCGGTGAATCTGCGCGGTCACGAAACGCACCGACTGAGCCCACTGGCGGTGGGTCAGCGGTATCCCCGTGATCGCCGCACAGCCCAGGCCGGCGGTCACTCCCGGAACGACCTCGAAGGGTACGCCGCGTTCGACAAGCGCCTCGATTTCCTCCCCTCCGCGTCCGAATACCAGCGGGTCCCCACCTTTCAGGCGTACCACCCGCATGCCGCGGCGGGCGTCCTCCTCCAGTCGGTCGTTGATGAACGCCTGTCGGGAGGCGACCCCGAGCCCATCGCCGGAACGCCTACCGACATCGACCTTGCGGGCGTCGCGCCGGCACCGGTCCAGGATTCCGGCACCCACCAGTTTGTCGTGGTACACGACATCCGCGCGCTGCAGGCGGTGCAACGCCTTGAGGGTCAGCAGGTCCGGGTCGCCGGGTCCGGCCCCCACCAGCGACACCACTCCACGGCTGGGCGAAGTAGCCAGCATCGCCTCCAACGTCTCGTCCGCCAGATCGAGGTCGCCTCGCCCGACCGTATCGGCGAGTTCCGAGTCCAGGACCTGGTCCCAAAACCTCTGCCTGGACCGTGTGTGCGTCAGCGCGACCTTGATGCGCTCGCGGCGACTTCCAAGATATCTCGCCAACGGGCCGACACTGTCCGGCAGCAGTGCCTCGATACGTTCGCGCAGCCGTCGCGCCAGCGTCGGCGATGTCCCCTCGGTGGATATCCCCACCGTGACCGGCCCGCGATTGACGATCGCCGGGAACAACGCCGTCGAGTGTTCGGCGTCGTCCACGCAGTTGACGAGAACATGGTGCTCGACGCATGCCTGCTGCACCGCGCGGTTCACGGCCGCATCGCCCGTGGCGGCCACGACGAGAAGCCGGCCGACGACGTCGTGTTCCTCGAACGCACGGTCTCGAATCGGGATTCCGGCCGAGCGGCAACGCTCGCGAACATCCCGGCCAACCGATGTCGCGACAACCTCGATATTCGCCCCGGTACCGAGGAGCGTGTCGATCTTGCGGTGGGCAACTTCGCCGCCCCCAACGACCAGACAGGGCTGATTGGCGAGCTTGAGCGCAAGCGGAAGCGTGCTCACAGGTCGAGCCGGGTACTGCCGCCCATGTAGCTCCGCAATGCATCCGGAACATGCACGGCGCCGTTGCCGTCCTGGTAGTTCTCCAACACTGCAATCAGCGTCCGCCCCACGGCCAGGCCGGAACCGTTCAGCGTGTGTACGTAGTCGGGGCGGCCGGTTTCCGGATTCCGGTAGCGGGCGAGCATCCGCCGGGCCTGGAAATCGACAAAATTGCTGCAGGAAGAAATCTCGCGATACCTGCGCTCCGCCGGCAACCAGACCTCGAGGTCGATGGTCTTCGCGGCGGCGAAGCCGAGATCCCCGGCACATAGCGCGACCACCCGATAGGGTAGCTCCAACTTGCGCAGAATCGTCTCGGCGTGCCCGGTCAATTCGTCCAGCGCATCCCAGGACTTGCGCGGATGGACAATCTGCACCAGTTCCACCTTTTCGAACTGGTGTTGCCGGAAGATCCCGTGCGTGTCCTTGCCGTAGTTGCCGGCCTCGCTGCGAAAACAGGGTGTGTGCGCCACGTAGCGAAGCGGAAGGTCCGCGAAATCGAGGATGCTGTCCCGGACCAGGTTCGTGACGGGTACTTCGGCAGTGGGAATCAGGAACTGGTCACGTTCGCCGTCGATGGCGAACAGGTCGTCTTCGAACTTGGGGAGCTGCCCGGTTCCGAGCAGCGTGTGCCGGTCCACCAGGTAGGGGACGTAGACCTCCTCGTAGCCGTGTTCCCGTACGTGGGTGTCGATCATGAATTGAGTGAGACCGCGATGCAGCCTGGCGAGGGAGCCCCTGAGAACCGAGAACCGAGAACCGGAGATCTTGACAGCCGCTTCGAGGTCGAGGGATGTGGATGCCAGCGACACATGGTCCCGGGGCTCGAAGTTGAAATCGGCCGGTTCCTGCCAGCGCCGTAGCTCGATATTGGCCGTTTCATCCGCGCCCGGCGGGACGCTGTCGTCGGGCGGGTTCGGAAGGGCCTTGACGAACTCGTCGAGTTCATGCCGAACGGCGTCGAATTCCCTCGTCGCGTCGGCCAGGTCATCCCCCAGGTCGCCCACCGCTCCAACCAGCGGCGCGATGTCGTTGCCGGCGGCCTTGGCCTCGCCGATCTGCTTCGATGCCACTCGCCGCCGCCTGCGCAACCGCTCGACCTCGTCCTGCAGTCGCTTGCGGCGCGCTTCAAGTGCTTCGAATCGGCCGACATCGAGTTCGATGCCCCGCAGCCGAAGGCCCTCGGCGACAGATCGGATCTCCAGTCTCAGCCGTCGCGGATCGATCATGCCAGTCCCCCCGCGATCCGGTAGCCCAGCGCCGCTGCCAATAGGCAGCAGGCCACGCTGGAGACCACGTACGCGACTGCGGAAACCACGCGACCCTGCTCCCAAAGCAGCACAGTGTCGACCGAGAACGCGGAAAACGTCGTAAATCCACCGAGCACTCCGGCAACGAGGAGTGGACGTCCCACGTCTTCGAACCAGGCGGTACCGGCGAAGGCACCGATTGCCAATCCGATGGCAAGGCACCCTGAGATGTTCACCACCAGGGTCCCCCAAGGAAACTCGGCCCCCGAGGTCAGCGCCTGCACGCCGTAGCGCACTACGGCGCCGCAAGCGCCGCCGGCAGCAACCCACAGGATGGTCTTCATTCCGACTCTCTCGTTCGCCCCGCGTCGAAGGACGCGAAGTCTAAGACGTTACCGCCCAGAATTCTCCCGTCCGCCTTCGCGCGTCGGGGTGAGGGGCGTCGGCGCCCCCTCCGGGCGCGTTGGCGTCGCTCGGTCCAGATTCTTGAGACTTGCCAGGCGTTCGGCGATCCGGCCCTCGATACCCCGGTCGGTCGGCTTGTAGAACACCACGTCGGGCATCTCGTCCGGAAAATACCGTTCTCCCGCCGCATAGGCGTCCTGCTCGTCGTGGGCGTAACGGTAGCCTCTGCCGTGGCCGAGCCCTTCCATGAGTGCGGTCGGCGCGTTGCGGAACCGTAGAGGTACCGCGTGAGAAGGACTATCGCGCACATAGGCCATTGCCGCATTGAACGCCGCTTCGACCGCATTGCTCTTGGGCACGCTGGCGAGATACAGGACAGCCTGGGCGAGCGCCAACTCGCCTTCCGGCGATCCCAGTCGCCGGTACGCGTCCCAGGCATCCACCGACAACTGCAGGCCGCGCGGGTCCGCATTGCCGATGTCCTCGCTGGCCATGCGCACCAGACGGCGGGCCACGTAGAGCGGATCACAGCCCCCATCGAGCATCCGCGCCAGCCAGTACAGCGCCGCATCGGGAGCGCTGCCGCGTACGGCCTTGTGCAATGCCGAGATCTGGTCGTAGAACGCATCCCCACCCTTGTCGAATCGACGATAGCTCTGCCCGCTGGCTTCCAGGACATCATCGGCGGCAACGGTTCCGGAGGCGAGTTGAACGGCCACCTCCAAGGTGTTCAGGGCACGTCTCGCATCGCCATCGGAAAGGGCCTGGAGCTCGCGGACGGCATCCGCGTCGAGTTCGACGCCGAGCTCCCGCGTTGCGGCCCGCCGCACGAGTGTCGCGATGTGGGACTCGGTCAACGGCCGCAGAACGTACACACGCGACCGCGACAGCAGGGCGGCGTTGACTTCGAAAGAGGGATTCTCGGTCGTCGCTCCGATAAAGGTGACCGTGCCCCGCTCGACGTGCGGCAGGAAGGCATCCTGTTGGGCCTGGTTGAAGCGATGCGCTGCGTCGCTGAACGCCA
>JAPOYW010000348.1:0-260 GCA_026706425.1 Gammaproteobacteria bacterium | reverse complement strand
CGTGCGTCGGCCAGGAAACGCCTCGGCCACGGCGATCGCCTCGCGCACGTCGCGGACGCCCGCAAGCACGGCGGAGAGGCTTCGCCACTCGGCACCGGCCGCGTCCGAAAGCAACCGCGCCAAGGTGGTCTTGCCCGTGCCCGGGGGACCCCAAAGGACCATCGAGTGCACGACTCCGCGATCAGCCAGTTCGCGCAGGGGCCGTCCTTCGTCGAGAAGGTGTTCCTGACCCACGAAATCGGCCAGCGGGCGCGGACGCA
>JAPOYW010000058.1 GCA_026706425.1 Gammaproteobacteria bacterium | reverse complement strand
AGTTCGGCGAGGTACTTCCGCGCAAGGCCCGCCGCGGTGCTGGTGGGATGGTCGTTGATCACCCGTTTCAGGTACTCCCGCGCCCGATCGGTATCGCCGAGCATGTTGTAGACCTCGCCGAGCTTATAGAGCGCGTCGGGGACCTTCGGATGATCGTCGTAGAGCAGGTCGACTTGCGCAAAGGCCTCCCGGGCCTCTTCGTGCTCCTTCAACGCGAGGTGGAGTTCACCCCGCCAATAGAACGCGTTGGCGGTGAATTCGCCGTTGGGGTAGTTGTCGATGATCCCCTGGAACAGGGCCAAGGCACGCCGGTACTGGGGTCGCTGCTCGGACTCGGGCAGCGGACGCGCGACATTGACCAGTTCGATCGCGACGTTGTACGCCTCGCGCTCGGTTACCGGTACCGGCGGCTCGTCCGAAGGCGCATCCGCGGTGCCGGGCTCTTCGTTGCCGGTCGCTGCTCCACCGCCGCGGAGTTCCAGAAGACGCTGGTCGAGTTCGATATAGCGCTCGCGCTGTTCGCGTTCCAGGCGGTCCATGCGGTGATTCAGTTCCTCGACGACGCCATGCAGCCGACGGACTTCGTCCTGCAGGATCTGGTACTCGTAGTACATGGTATCGACGTCGGAGTCCGATTCGACCGGATCGTCATCCCGGACCGCAGGCCGATCCCGCACGACTTCGCCCCGAGACTCCTGAACGGGTGCGGGGGCGGCCAATGCACCGCCGGCAAGGACCAAGTGCGCGGCGGCGAAGGAGCAGGCCGAGAGTAGACCGATGCGGGCCGTCGCAAGGGCGGCCCCTACGGGGCTGCGCAACCTGCCGTGTGCGCCCACGCTATGCCCTATTCGGCGAACGCCCCGACGTGCGGTCTACCGATTGTAGACAATCACCGCGCGGCGGTTCTTCGCCCACGCACTCTCGTCATGTCCCGGGTCGACCGGCCGTTCCTCGCCGAAGCTCGTGCCTTCGATCTGGGTGGAACGAACCCCCGCCGAGATCAGATACCTCCTCACCGCCTGCCACCGTCGTTCGCCCAGCGCCAGGTTGTATTCGCGGGTCCCGCGCTCGTCGCAGTGGCCTTCGAGCTTGACGCTGAAGTTGCGGTAGTCGCGAAGTTGCTGGGCGTGCATGGCCAGGACGCGAATGTCGGCCGGGGCGAGTCTCGCCTGGTCGTATTCGAAGTAGAAGATGGCGTCAAGCGGCTCCGAGGCGCCTGGCAGCGTTATGTTTCCGTCGGGGCCAATGGTCGGGGGCTCCGCTTCGGGCTTCTTCGGCGGCGGCGTCGGTGTCACAACAGGCGGCTTTACCACTGTCGGTGGCGGATCGACGGGCTCTTCCGTCGTCTTGCACCCGCCGAGCAATACACCGGCAAGAAGCAGCGCCGACAGTGCACCGAACAATTGACGAATCATGTGTCTCCTCCCATATGTCGCTATCCGTTGTCCCTCTCTACGGCCGTCCGCGCAACGCATCGATGAAAGGGGACCACGCCGGATCGCGTACGTCGCCTGCGGCTTCCGGCAACAGGTAGCTGAACCCGTTGTCGATCGAAACAACCGCGAGTATACCCCTGCCAAGGTCTTGGGTGGCGTAGATCATCATGGTGCCGTTGGGGGCCAGCGAGGGCGATTCGTCGAGGGAGGTCTGCGTCAGCACGCGGACGGTGCCGCGCTCGAGATCCTGCCACGCGATGTGGTAGACGCGGTCCCGGCGGTGCACGTAGACGAGGTGCCGGCCGTTCGGCAGGAGCCTCGCTCGGGCGTTGTAGTCCCCCTCCCAGGTCAGGCGCTCGGGCAGCAGCCTGTCGAGGCGAACCCGGTAGATCTGGGGCTTGCCGGGCCGGTCGGAAGTGAAGATCAGGCTCGTCCCGTCGGCGGTCCAACTCGGTTCGGTGTCGATGGCGGTCGGCCAGCGCGTGATCCTGCGTAGCTCGCGGCTGGCCAGATCGAGCGTGTAGATCTCGTTGTTTCCATCCCGGGACAGCGACATCGCGAGCTGTGTGCCATCCGGCGAGAATTCGGGAGCGCCGTTGATGCCGGGATAGGCCGCAACGTGGGTACGCTCACCGGTTGCCAGGTTCTGCACCACGATCGTCGAGCGGCCCGTCTCGAACGAAACGTAGGCGATTCGACTGGCGTCCGGCGCCCAACTCGGCGACAGCAGGGGCTCCTTGGAACGGAACACGGTTCGCGCCCGGGCGCCGTCCGCGTCCGCGATCTTGAGATGAAAGGTCGGCGAGTTGGTCGCCGCGTCCTCCACCAGGACGTAGAGCAGCTTGGTCGAGAAAGCGCCTCGGATGCCGGTGATGTGCTCGTAGACCTCGTCGGAGATGCGGTGGGCGATGTCGCGGAGTTTTTCCGGCGCCGCCGTGGTGCGCGACGAGGCGATCTCGCGTTCCGACGTCACGTCGAACAGGTGGTAGACGACCGAGACCGCACCGTTGGCTTCGGTCCACGCGCGTCCGATGACCAGGTAGTCCATGCCGAGGATGCGCCAATCGCGGAAGAACACCTGGTCCGGCGCCGTCGGGTAGGACAGCATGTTGTCGGCGGGGAGCAGCGAGAACTGCCCGCTGCGCGTCAAGTCGAAGGCGACGATGCCGGCCAGGTCGACGCTGGCCATGGGATCCGGTTCATCCGGCGGCATGGCACTGCCGAACGGCGCCACGGCAACCTTGGTGGGACTGTCCCAGCCCTCCTGGATAACGATTTCAAGGGCCTGCGCCACGGTCGCGGCAAGGGCCGTGGCAGCCAGGCACAGCGTTCTAGCTAGCACTTGCGCATTCAACGCAGTAGATCCTCCGGTTTGAACAACATGGTGAAGCGGCGGAAGCTCTTCTCGAAGAGGCGGCTTTCCTTCGGCACGTCGAAACGCTCCACCTTGCGCACCGCCTGCTCCGCAGACCGGTCAAACGCTGGATTGCCGCTTGATTCGAGGAGGGTCACCGCCAGCAAGTCCCCGGACGGCACAAGGTCCACGCGCAGTCGCGCCTGCATGCCGAGACGGGCGCTCGGCGGGCGCGACCACTCCCTCTCGATCGCCTCGCGGATTGCCGCCGCGTAGGTCATCGTCTCGAAATCCGCCTCGGCATCGCGCAGATCGGCCAGTTCCTCCTCTAGGGCCAACTGCGTCGACTGCGCCGACAGCTCGCGAAGGCGATCCAGGCGCTCGCGTTCCTCCTCGGCGAGGCGCGCTTCCTCCGGGTCGGGTTTCGGCGGCTCCTCGACCGGCGGCGCGGGCGTCGGCGCGGGTTCCGGTTTCGGTTTCGGCGGCGGTGCGGCTCGGGGTGCCGGCGTCGGTTTCGGTTCCGACTTCGGCACCGGCGGCGGTGCTGGCTTCTCCATCACGATGAGTCTGGTCTCGATCACACGCGGCTCGTAAAGGCGCGAGTCGTCCATCTCCGGCTGCCAGTTCTGGAGCAGCAGGGCGAAAACGCCGCAGTGCAGCAACAGCGCCAACGCCAGCGGAAAGGCGTAGTCGCGGACGATGCTCATCGCCTAGCCGTCCTCGCCGGGTTCCAGGGATTCGACGGGATCGGTGATCAGTCCGATGCTGGCCGCACCCGCGCTCTGCAGCACCGACATCACCCGGACCACCTCGCCGTACGGCACGCCCTTGTCGCCCCGGACATACACCGGCAGGTCGGGCCGCACCTCGAGGATCTTCTCCGCCTGGTCGAGGAGCGAGAAGATCGTTGCCCGGGTCCCCTCGGCGCCCGGTCGCGGCATGCCCGTGTTGACGAAGATCTCGCCGTTGGCCTTGACGGTGACCACCAACGGATCCTCCTCGCTGGACAGCGGCGCCGAGTCGGCGCTCGGCAGATCCACCTCGACGCCCTGGGTGGTGAGCGGCGCGGTCACCATGAAGATCACCAGGAGCACGAGCATCACGTCGATATAGGGCACGACGTTGATCTCGGACATCGGCTTGCGACGGGCAGCCATGCGCTATCCCCGAATACCTACCGTATCCGGCCTAGCCCGCGACCACGGTGCGGTGCAGGATGGAAGTCAGCTCGTCCGCGAAGGCCTCGTAGCGCTTCATGAGCACCTCGACCCGTGCCGCGAAACGGTTGTAGCCGATCACGGCCGGGATGGCTGCGAAGAGTCCCATCGCAGTGGCGATCAACGCCTCCGAGATGCCCGGCGCCACCGCTGCCAGCGTAGCCTGGGTCATCGTGGCGACGTTGCGGAACGAGTTCATGATCCCCCAGACGGTACCGAACAGGCCGACGTAGACGCTCGTTGAACCGACCGTCGCCAGGAATGGCAGGTGGCGTCCCAAGCGCTCCTCCTCGTGGGTCAGGGCCACGCGCATCGCCCGCTG
>JAPOYW010000122.1 GCA_026706425.1 Gammaproteobacteria bacterium | reverse complement strand
CGTAGGCGGTGCATTGTGACCATATGTCACGCCAAATCCGAGACGGCACACTAGCGCGGAGCCCACATCAATAGTCGGAGTTCGCTTTCGTCGACCAGGCTGTACTCCGGCAGCCGACCCGAAAACGCCAAGGCTTCGCGCCGAATGATCGGTACGCCGTCGCCGCGTCTGTCCATCAGGAGAATGCGTCCCACGCCTGAAGGCGCCGCGCAACGCGCTAGCAGCGACACGATCAGTTCGTTGCGGTTTGCTTGGCGTAGATGAAGACTATCCGGGGTCAACGTGTTGGCCAACGCGCCCGGGACGTACAGCTCCAGACGGTCGCCAAATAAATGCAGACGAATCCGCGTACCGGCCATCGAATAATCGCGATGCGCGACTGCATTCACGAGGGCCTCGAAGACCGCTCTTTCGCTGAACTGCGGTCGTTCTGCTCGACCCTGCTCCTTGGTCGCGCGCACGAGCATGTTGCGGCGCACGAAGTGCAGTGCGTCGGCCACCTGCCGGTCCAGAGGTCCCCCGACGTCGCGCGAGTCGGTCTGGTAGTCGGAATCCGTACGTTCTCCGGCGTAGCTCACGGCCTGGATGTAGGCGTGCGGCAGCCACCGCTGCGGTTCCCGTGTGCAGAGGAGCGTTCCCGCAAGTGTCAAGCACGGCTCCCCGTCCGTTTCATCGACGATCCGAAGCTTGCGCATCAACAGGTCATCGCTGTCCTCAGGGGCGTCCGGGGACCCGAGGTCGACGCCGGCCCGCAAGAACCGCTGCGTCAACGAGTAGTCGAGGTCGTCTCGCTCTGTTCCAGGTACGGGCGACTCGTCGAAACGGATAATCCGGGTCTGGCTACGTTCCTCGAACAGGCGGGCAAGAGCATCGGGAGGCAACTCCCGCTTTGAGCTGCCTATCCTCCGGAAGTAGCCGCCCGGGCTTCGGTGAACGAACAGGCTGCGCGGCACATCGACGCGAAGCACGGGCATGCGTCTCGCCGCGGAATCCTCCAACTCCACCTTCAGGATGACGGCGTACAAGGCTGGCTTGAGCACGTCGTTGCAGATTTCGCGGACCCAGCCCACCACCGCATCGAGGTCATGAAGCAGAATGCCCTCGACCTCGCGGGTCTTGTCGTCGACCCCGAGAATGAGCGTTCCACCGATGCTGTTGGCGAATGCCGCCAACTCGTCCGCCATATCGCGACGGTCGGGTGCCAGGATCCGGCCATGCTCCGTTCGTACGCTCTTGAACTCGAAAACGGAGTCTTCGCCTAGGCGAAGGCGACGCATCAGGTCATCGGTCATTCGACCGGCCCGCTCACAATATGGTGTCAACGATCATAGCCAACCTGTTGGCTGCGTACCGAGTAGACACGCTCACGAGCGAACTCCGCCGATGAATACGCGCCCCAACCCGGAGTCACGCCGGGACGGTTCACACTCAAGATTCGGGCGGTTGACTCAGCCCTGCCCGATCACTTTGGCTTCGTTCGTTAGTTTGTCGACGAGGTCGTCGACGTTTTCGACCTTGATGCCCGCCTGACGCTCGGGCGGGGGCGCGACATTGACCACTTCGGTGCGCCGGGCGACGTCCACGCCGAGCGCGTCCGGCGTGGTTACGTCCAACGGCTTGCGCTTGGCCTTCATGATGTTGGGCAGCGACGCGTAGCGCGGTTCGTTCAAACGCAGGTCGGTGGTCACGACGATCGGCATCTTCAGCGACACGGTCTGCAGCCCGCCGTCCACCTCCCGGACCACTTCCGCGGTATCGCCGTCGACCGCCAGGTTCGATGCGAAGGTTCCCTGCGGCAGCCCGGTCAGCGCCGCGAACATCGGTCCGGTCTGGCTGTTGTCGCCGTCGATGCTCTGCTTGCCCAGAATGACGATGCCGGGCTGCTCCTGGTCGTAGATCGCTTTCAACAGCTTGGCGATGGCGAGGGGCTCCAAGTCCGCCTCTGTCTCGACGAGGATGGCCCGGTCTGCCCCGAGCGCGAGGCACGTGCGCAACTGCTCCTGGCAGGACGACTCGCCGACCGCCACGGCGATCACTTCCTCGGCGACGCCCGCTTCCTTCAGCCGTACTGCCTCCTCGATGCCGATCTCGCAGAACGGGTTCACGGCCATCTTGACGTTCGCGAGGTCGATGCCGGTGCCGTCCGGCTTCACCCGCACCTTCACGTTCGCGTCCACGACGCGCTTGACCGGAACCAAGACCTTCATGCGACTCACTCTCCCTCGGATGCATGCGGCGATCCCCGGGGGCGGCTTGTCGGCAGTCCCGGACGCCGTTTTCAAGGGCGCGCATTTTGCCGCATTCGCCCGCCGCAAGAAAGCGGCCCGCTCAAGTCCGTGCGTATAATCCGCCGATTCCCTTGGGTGCAAGGAGCCGATACGTGGCCGAAGTAGCTCGTGAGTCGATGGAATTCGACGTCGTGATCGTCGGCGGCGGGCCCGCCGGGCTGGCGACAGCTTGCCGGTTGATGCAGCTCGCCGCGGAGACCGACACCGAGCTCATGGTCTGCCTGGTCGAGAAGGGATCGGAAATCGGTGCCCACATCGTGTCCGGCGCCGTCCTAGCCCCGCGGGCGTTGAACGAGCTGTTTCCGGATGCCCGCGAACAAGGCGCTCCGCTCGGCGTACCGGTCACGGACGACTTCTTCTACTACCTCGTCAACGACACCAACCGCATCCTCCTGCCCTCTTGGACCGTACCGAAAGAGACCCAGAACCGGGGCAATTACGCCCTTTCCCTTGGGAATCTGTGCCGCTGGCTGGGCGAACAGGCGGAAAACGCGGGCGTCAACGTCTTCCCCGGCTTCGCGGCGTCGGAGATCCTCTTCAACGACGACGGCAGCGTTAAGGGCGTCGCCACCCAGGACATGGGCGTCGATGCCGGCGGCGAGCGCAAGGCGACCTTCGAGCCCGGCTACGAACTCCACGCCAAGTACACCGTCTTCGCCGAAGGCTGCCGCGGCCATCTCGGCAAGCAGTTGATGGACAAGTTCGCCCTGCGTGCCGACGCTGGCCCCCAACACTACGGCATCGGCCTCAAGGAACTGTGGGACATCGACCCGGAACGCCACGTCCCGGGGCGCATCCTGCACAACGTGGGCTGGCCCCTGGGCCGGATGTTCAGCCCGGGAATGGGGTCGTTCCTCTACCACCAGGAGAACAACCAGGTGGCGCTCGGCATCATCGTCGACCTCGCCTACCGGAATCCGCACCTCTCCCCGTTCGATGAACTGCAGCGCCTGAAGCATCACCCGTTGTTCGCGGACGTGCTGCGGGGCGGGCGTCGGGTCGCCTACGGCGCGAGAGCGGTCGTCAAAGGCGGATTGCAGGCACTGCCCAAGCTCACGGTTCCCGGCGCGGTGATCGTTGGAGACGACGCCGGGTTCCTGAACATGCTCAAGATCAAGGGCACCCACACCGCCATGAAGTCCGGCATGCTGGCCGCCGAGTCGGTGTTCGACGCTCTGCAGCGGGGCGAGGCCAGCACCGCGCTCGACGATTTCCGGGACCGGGTCGACGACTCCTGGCTAGGCAGGGAACTGCACCAGGTGAGGAACGTGGGCCCGGCCCTGCACAAGTTCGGCACCCTGTTCGGAATGGCCTACACCTTCGTCGATCAGAAGATCGCCCGGGGCCGCGTGCCGTTCACGTTGCGCGATACGGTGCCCGATCACGACAGCCTCAAGCCGGCTGCCAAGGTGCAGCGAATCCACTATCCGAAACCCGATGGCGTGTTGTCCTTCGACAAGCTCTCGTCGGTGTTCCTGTCGAACACCAACCACGAGGAGGACCAGCCCTGCCATCTCACCCTCGGCGACGCCGAACTGCCCATCCGCGACAACCTGCCGCTATACGACGAACCGGCCCAGCGCTACTGCCCGGCAGGCGTCTATGAGGTTGTCGAGGAGGCGGACGGCCCACGCTTCCAGATCAACGCCCAGAACTGCGTGCACTGCAAGACCTGCGACATCAAGGATCCGGCGCAGAACATCAACTGGGTCACGCCGGAGGGTGCCGGAGGGCCCAACTACGGGAACATGTAGGCGACGATGACGTCGCATTACCGGACCCGGTCGTCCATGTTGGATCGCGGAACCACGTTCGGCCCGGGCCGCCGCTAGATCACGCCGGCGTAGCCGAGGCCAAGCAGTAGGACGAATCCGAGATACCCTGCTACGGACACGCCGACCGTCTTGATGAAGTCGAAGCGGCGCTTCTCCAAGGCCACGATCTCGTCGATCGGGACTTCAACCTCGTTGCCCCGGATCGCGTTCCGGTCTAGCCCGCATATCTCACCAGCCGCTTGTTACGATGACGCAGCTCATTAGGAATC
>JAPOYW010000119.1 GCA_026706425.1 Gammaproteobacteria bacterium | reverse complement strand
CGAGATGAGGGTCTCGCCGTCCCAGGTGCCGCCATTCGCGAACAGCACGCCGATGCGCGCGAAGTCGTCGGTCCGCATGTCGATGCAGCAGTAGGTCAACGGATTGACGCCCGCGGGGTCGAGCCATAGGCCAATCGCCGTCTCGTCGATGCCGATGGGTGTCAAGATCCTGTCCGTCAGCCAAAGGTGGGCATTCATGCCGGTGGCACGCAGCAACAACGGCTCGAACCGTTGCGAGCTGTTGTTGGAATAGAGGAACGTGCTGCCGGGTTCGTTGATCAGCGGCTGGTCCAGGGAGAACTGGGTCTGGTCGGCTTGGACGAACACATTGGCGTTGGCGAATCCAGCCCGCATTTCCAACAGGTTCCGGATGGTGATGTCCTCCTTGTTGGTGCCCAGCCACTCGTCGAAGAAGCCGCTGGCCTTCTGGTCCAGGGATTCGATGTGGCCCTCGTCGATGGCAATGCCGATGGCCGCGCTGTAGATGCTCTTCGCGACCGACCAGCTCGTGACGAGGTCCTCCACGCCGTAGCCTTCGGCGTAGCGCTCCCCGACCACCCGGCCGTCGCGGACCAGGAGCGCGGCCTGCAGGGCATCGTCCGTGAGACAAGCGTTTGGAACACGGTTTGGGCAGCTTCGTTGGCGGCGCTGCGACGCGCGTCACGCGTCGTCGAAAGGTTCGTCAACAAGCCGGCGGCGCTTTCCATCAGGCTCATGGCGAGTATGGGCCGGTCGGACTCGAGGACGAGCCGCCATTTCCCGGCGCCGTTCCCGAGAGCACCCACGCGCGTGTCTTGCGCTGCCTCGAGTTCGGCGGCGGAAAACGTCAGCGCGGCTCGAACGGGGATCGTTGTTCGAATCTCGCTCCCCGGCGAACGGCCTCGGTCATCGATGCCCATGATCGTGACCGTCGACGCCTCGTCGCCGGGGTTCACGAGCCGCAGGCGGCTCACCTGGTTTATGTTGCTGCCGGGATTGAAGACCGCGATGCGGTGTCGGTTGTTCGCGTGCGGCGCGACATCGTGCATCGCCGTCAGGAACCCCGCTACGCGGTCGTTGGCGCCGTCGTCGCTCGGCTTGATGCGCGTGTAGGCGAAAACCTCGACGTCGAGGTCGCTGGTCAGCTCCAGTCGCCAATCGCCCTCGCCGCTGCCCGTGGAACCGGTCAGTCCCTTGTGTGCATTGCCTGTCTCGAGGTCGTCCGAGTTGATGTGTACCGCCTGCCGGATGCCGAAGGAAAAAGCGGCACGAGCGCGGCGCTAGCCGGGACTCCACCAGCAGTCGTCCAGGCGATCAGAACTCCCGTTGCCCAGCGACGCCGCAGCCTGGCGCCGAAGAACAACGAGAACGTCATGCCCCGGTGAAGAAGCGCTGCGGGTTGTCGACGAACAGCGTATCGATCGTACCGTCCGAAACGCCCATTTCCTTCAGGTCCGGTATCACGTGTCGGTGCATGTAGAGGTACTTGTCCGGGTTGCGCAGTGCAAGGTCGTGCTCGTCCGGCAGGGTGCCGTCGGGCCGCTCGTTCAGGATGTGCAGGCAGATGCAGTCGTGGGCCGGGCATAGCCGGTCCGCATAGCCGTCGTCGATCAGGGACTTCATGGTCACCGTGCGCATGTGCGGGCTGACCAGGTGGCCGGGATAGCGGTCGAGCCCGAGGAAGCAGCCCTGGTCGAGAATCCACTTCAGGTACTCGGTATCCGTGGTGTCGTTGGAGTGGTCGATCTTGACCCGTTCGAGATCGACGCCTTCCTCCTTGAAGATGGCGATTTGCCGGCGCGCCACCTGCCCGGTGGGGTAGGAGTGCACCATGATCGGGACGCCGGTCTCGTTGTGGGCACGGGCCACGGCCCGGTTCATGATCTCGAGTTCCGGCGTGACGCCCTCGAAATCCGCCGCGCACTTCAGCACTCCCGCCTTGACGTCGGTGCCCCGGAAACCCTCCTCGATGTCGCGCACGAACTCCCGCGCCATCTGGTTGGGCGAGACGTGGCGGATGAACCGCGGCACGTCGAGCCACCAGCCCGTGACGTTGATGATGTTCACGCCGGACGCCTCGGAGACCGCGCGCAGGAGTTCCGGATCGCGGCCCAGGTCGAAGGTCGTGGCATCCACCATGGTGTCGATGCCGCCGGCCTTGGCTTCCTTCAGACACGCCACGGCACGCTCGAAACGGTTCGGTCCGAGCAGGTCCGGGTAGCTCTTGTACATGCCGCTCGCGCTCACCATGACGTGCTCGTGCATCAGCGTGAAGCCGAGTTGGTCGGCTTCGACCGGGCCGGTTACTGAGTTGATCATGTTCTTGCCTCCAGTACGTGGGTGCCCAGCACGACGAGGTGGGCGGGACGGGACAACGCCGCCAGACCGCTCGAACGCGCCCGCAGGGCGCGCCCTCGCCGTCTGGCCCCAGCCCCCACCGCCCCAGGACTCCGCGCCCAGTCAACGGCGCTGCGCGCCGTTGCCGCGGCGCAGACTCCTGGGCCCGTCCCCTACGCCGGCACCAGAAGATCGGGATAGGTCGAGAACCGGGTCTCCTGGCGGGTGCGGATCTCGATCATCGCGACCTGGCCCTCGGCGTTGGCGCGCTTGGCGTCCTCCAAGGCGGGTCCGATGCACGCGACGTCCTTCACATGGATGGACTTCGCGCCCAGCGCGGCCGCAACGCCAGCGTAGTCGCCGGACTGGTTGCCGACACCGTATTCGGCCATGGCTACCGGCATCTTCTCGTCGTAGCCGCCCATGGTGAGGTTGTTGATGACCACGGTGGTGATGGGGATCTCGGCCCGCACCGCGGTCTCGATCTCCAAACCCGTATGTCCGAAGGCCAGGTCGCCCATGAAATTCATGCAGAACTTGGACGGGTCGGCCATCTTTGCGCCGATCACCAGCGGGATGCCGTAGCCCAAGTGCGTGGTCTTGCCCCAGCCGATGTAGCCGTGGGGTTCATGGGCCTGGTAGAACGGCATGATCTGGTCGCGCGGATTGCCGGCATCGTGGGTGAGCACCGTGTTGGCATGATCGATGTGCGCGTTGATCTCGCGGATCACCCGGTAGGGGTTGATCGGCGTCTCGTCGGAGTTAAGGAGCGGCGCCCACTCGGCAAGCCATTCGGCCTTCGTCGCGGCGATCTCGGATGCCGTGCGGGTGTCCTCGGCGCGTCCGTCTTCGCCGAGTTCGGCCTTCGCCTCGTCGATCATGGCATCGAGGGTGAGCTTGGCATCGCCCACGAGGCCGAGGTCCACGGCGTAGTCCTTGTTGATGTCCTCCGCGGAGACCGTCGAATGGATCAGGAACTTGCCACCGGGGATCGGCAGGCCAAACCCGGTTCGTGTCAGCCCGGAACCGATGGCCAGCACGGTGTCTGCGGCGCCGAGCCACTTGAACACCGCCTTCGGCGCCGTGCGGTTGGCGGAACCGAGTGCCAGCGGGTGGTCGTCGGGGAACGCGCTCTTGCCCTGCATCGTCGTGATGACGGGAATCTGGGTCAGTTCAGCGAAGGCCCTGAGTTCGTCGCAAGCGTCTGCGTACAGGATGCCTTGACCGGCCCAGATCACCGGACGCTTGGCCTTGAGAAGGGCAGCCACGGCATCCTTGATGTCGTCCCGGGACGGCACCGAACGCATCGTGGTCGATGGTTTGTACTGTTCCGCCGCTCCCTCGGGTGCCTGCCGACCGAGCACGTCGCCGTGCATCTCCACGATCACGGGACCGGGGCGGCCTTGGCGCGCGGTGTGGAATGCGCGCCGGATCTGCGTCGCGGTGCGGTCGATGCGGTCGATCGACAACGCCAGTTTGGTCACCGACGCGTAGT
This sequence comes from Gammaproteobacteria bacterium, assembly GCA_026706425.1. Taxonomy (GTDB): domain Bacteria; phylum Pseudomonadota; class Gammaproteobacteria; order Pseudomonadales; family Azotimanducaceae; genus VXYL01. The sequence goes on along the minus strand of JAPOYW010000119.1, from coordinate 527 downwards.
TCTTCGTCGCCGAGAAGTTCGGCGACACGTCGTAGCCGCTTAAGCCCGCGCCACCGGGCAGGAACACCAGGGGTACGGCCTCGCCCCAGGCCTGGGCGATGCCGCCGAAGGAGTTCTCGACGCCGGGACCGGATTGCGAGGCGAAAACCCCTGGAGGCGCACCCCGAGTCTGCCGCGCGTAGCCGTCCGCCGCGTTGATGCCGCCGCGTTCCTGGCGGAACACCAGGGGTCGGATACCCACCCTGGCCGCGGCCTCGATCAACGGATTGGCCGGGAAACAGGGCATCCAGGCGACGCCCTCGGCCTTCAGGCAATGCGCAATCAAATCGTAGCCGTTCACGGTTCCCCCTCCCTAAGCTGGCAACGGTTCAGAATATCATCCCGGCGCACTTGTGACGCCCGGATCGGGCTCACGACGGCGAAAGCGGTACCGGACGGTGGCCGACAACTGCAAACCGTTGGCGGCATCGAACTTGATCTCGTTGGTGAAGCACGGCGGTACCAATACAAAATGCGGGCAGGCGGTG
>JAPOYW010000603.1 GCA_026706425.1 Gammaproteobacteria bacterium | reverse complement strand
AGCACGGTCACGGCGAGACTTGGCGCGGGGGCTGAGGGTGGCGGGTACCGGGGACGTATCGACACGTTGTTGGCTACCAGCGGTGGTCGTTCGCTCGAGTTCGACGGGGCTGGGTTCCTGTTGCCGGGCGACGCCGGCGACCACCTTGCCGACCTATGGCTGCCCGCGTTTTCCGCCGAAGACGTCGCGGCGTTCGCGACCGTCGCCTTCGGAGTCGGTCATCCTGTTGGCCGGTGGCTGCACAACCTGGCGCCGCGGGGCCGCATCGACGGATTTCGGGCGCGCATCGACGGCGGGGGGGCCGCGTTCGTGTGCCGCGGACGCGATGCGGCGGTGACTTCCTATCGGGGGATGCCGACGGTGGAAAACGCGGCTTTCGTGGCGAGCGGGCACAACCGTGCGATCCGCGTAGACGTGGACGGCTACGATCTCGCCTTGGCGTTACCGCGCTTTGTGCCGGCCGAGGAGACCTACCTCCAGGGCGGCGGTTCGATCACGTTCTCGGTCGGCTCGGGGCACTTCGGGTTCCGGGGCGATCGGCTTTGGCTGGATCGCGATGGAACGCGGGCCGTGGCCGACATCGCCCTGTCTCGGCCGTGGGGATCGCGCCGGGTCTGGATGGCCGTTGATGCCAGGGTCGATCGAATTGCCGTTGTCGACGCCGAAGGCTACCTCCCACTGACTATGTCACCGGAACTTCGGGATTGGCTCGAGAACAACGTTCGCTCCGGTCACCTCGAGGAGGGCCGACTCCTCTTCCAGGGCGACGTCGGTGCAACCGACGGCTTGCCACGCCGACATTTCGAGTTGGCGGCCAGGGTTGTTGATGGCGTTGTCGACTATCACCCGGATTGGCCGACGGCTAGCCAAATCCGGGCGAACCTGGTCGTCGGTGGACGGGGAGCCCGCCTGATCGGCAGTGCGAGGATCCTCGACACGGACATCGGCGACGTCGACCTCAGCGTGCCGCGTTCGGGCGAGGAGGTATCGCTGCGTTTGAGATCCCGCGCAGATGCCGGTCAACTCCTCCGTTTGGTGCGCAGCACCCCCGTCCGGGACGCGATGCCGTTCCTGTCTGACGCCTGGACGGGTGACGGACCGGTGGTTGTCGCCGCCGAGATGGTCCTGCCGTTGGAGGCGAGAGAAGAAGGTCTCCGACTGCGGGATCTACGGGTCGAATTCGATCTGGAAGGAACCAACATCGATCTGGCCGACCTCGGTTTGCGATTCGACGAAATGACCGACCGGGTGAGATACCAGTGGCCGACGCGCCTGTCTGCCGAACGCCTAACCGGGACATTGTTCGATGCCCCGGTTCAATTGGGGATCGAGTCCGACGACGCGGCGATTCGATTCTCATTGGACGGATCGGCGAGGGTCGCCGATGCCTACGGCCTGCTGGACCTGGCGGATCCCGGCATCGCCGAGGGTCGGTTCGATTTCGGCGCGGTATTCGAGGTCTTCCCCGGATCCGAGCACCCGGCGGAACTCCGGATCGACAGCGACCTCGTGGGAGTCGCCGCGTCGCTTCCGGCACCGCTCGACAAGCGCGACGGCGAGACCAGCGCGTTGGCCGTCTCGCTGCATTTCCTCGACGACTACGTGGCCGTGTCGACCCGCTACAACGACTTGAGCGGCTGGCTGCATATTGGCGACAGCGGAATTCTTGCGGCCGCCTTGGGGCTCGGTGTGCCGGTTCCCATGGCCGACGCCGGTCGGGGTCGCATGGTGATCGCGGGTGGCTTGGAGGCCGTCGATGTGTCGTCGATCATCTCGGCATTGGGCCCCACGACGGGGGAGGATCCGGGATTCTCTTGGGAACTGCGCGACTTCCGTATCGGACGGATGGAACTCGGCGCGCTGGAACTCGCCGATCTGCGTATCGACGGGTACGACGACGATGGCGAGATCCGCCTGACCCTCTCTGGCAGGGAGTTGCACGGCACCTTGGAAAGGTCCGGCAACGGGCCTTGGCGCCTCGACCTTCCGGAGCTCAACGTGCCCGCTTCGCCAACCGGCGAGGGAGTCGCCCTGGATCCCGCCGTCATCGATCAACTCACCGCCGCTGACGTGGTTCTCGGCCAGGTTTTCGTCGGAGACGACGACTACGGCAGTTGGCGGTTGGCCGTAAGACCGGTTCCCGAGGGTATCGAGTTGCACGATGTTGTCGCCGAACTCCGGGGCTTGAGCATCGAGGCCACGGCCCCGGTACTTTGGAGCCGCGACGGCAGGACCCGTTTCGAGGGCACCGTAAACGCGGGCGACCTCCGCGAGGTGCTGCCGCGGTGGGACTTCGTGGCCAACGTGGAGTCGGAGAGTTTCGCCGCCGAGGGAAGCGTCCATTGGCCGGGCTCACCCCTCGAGTTCGACGTGGCCAACCTGTCCGGCAGGGCATCGCTGGACGTGGTCAAAGGGCGTTTCCTGGACGTCGAGCAGGGCGCGGGCGCGGCTCGCATCATGAGCCTCATCAACTTTTCCACCATCGTCAAGCGGATCAGCTTCGATTTCACGGATGTCTTCGGACGCGGCGTCAGCTTCGACCGCGCGCTGGCCAATCTGTCGGTAACCGACGGTCGTGCGCAATTCGACGGCCCGGCCAAGATCAGCGGCACCGGTTTGCGGTTCGATATCGAGGGCAGCGTAGACTTCGCGAGTGGCGCGCTCGACTACACCATGTTGGTCACGCCGGCGTTGCACGCCAGCCTGCCCTGGTATGCCGCCATTGTCGCGGCGTCGAACCCGGTCTTGGCGGCGGGGGTTCTGTTCGGCCAGCAGGTCTTCAAGGACCCCATCAAGCGCTTGGCGAGCTTCGACGTTGTGGTCCGGGGGACCTACGACGACCCGGAAGTGGTCCTGGTAGGCGACGCCTCGTCGCTGGCGGCCGCCTCGGAGGACATCGCTGGCGAGACGGGAGCGGCCGGCGCTGCCAATACGGATCAAGAGGGGACGGATCAGTGACTTCAACCGACGTGATCGTGTCAGCGCGGCGGGCGTTGTGGGAACCGGACGAGATCGGCGAACCCGAGGTGGCCGGCCTCCTTGGACGCCTGTCGGCGAAGGATATCGACACGGGGGAGTTGTTCTTCCAACTCGCTCGCCACGAGGCTTGGGGACTGGAGGACGGCAAGGTCAAGAGTGGCGCCTACAGCGTCGACCGCGGAGTTGGCGTGCGGGCGATCAGTGGCGAGAAGACCGGGTTCGCATACGCCGACAACATAGCCTTGCCGGCGCTCCGAGAGGCCACGGAAGCCGCGCGGAGCATTGCGCGGACCGGCTACGGCAGGGGGGCAGGCGTCCTCACGGGAACCACGGCGGCGGCCCGCTACGCGGATGTCGACCCCATCGCGTCGGCATCCGAAGACGACAAGGTCGCGCTGCTGCGCCGCATCGATGCCTTCGCGCGCAATCTCGATCCCCGGATCAGCGAGGTCGTCGTTCGCGTTTCGCTGGATTGCGAGACCAACCTGGTCGTATCCACCGATGGGTTGATGAGCGGCGACTCGCGACCGATGGCGAGGTTCGACGTCATGGTCCTCGCGGAGCAGAACGGTCGCCGTGAACGCGGGGTCAGCGGCGGCGGCGGCCGCTTCGACGCGGGGTGGTTGTTCAACACGGATGCCGCGGAGGAATACGCCCGGGACGCCGTGCGGATGGCGCTCATCAATCTCGACGCGGTGGACGCGCCAGCCGGAGCGATGCCGGTGGTGCTTGGCCCGGGCTGGCCCGGCGTACTGCTGCACGAGGCGGTGGGCCACGGTTTGGAGGGCGACTTCAACCGCAAGGGGACGTCGGCATTTGCAGGCCGAATGGGCGAGGTCGTCGCCTCGGAACTGTGTACCGTGGTCGACGACGCAACGTTGACCGACCGACGGGGTTCGCTCTCCGCAGACGACGAAGGCACGCCCGGGCAGCGCACTACCCTGATCGAGAACGGCGTACTGGTCGGCTACATGCAGGACAAGCACAATGCGCGTCTCGTGGGAACCGAAAGCACCGGCAACGGACGTCGGCAGTCCTATGCCTATCTGCCGATGCCGCGCATGACCAATACCTTTCTCGAGTCCGGCGACAGCGCCCCCGAAGAGATCATTGCAAGTGTCGACAAGGGCGTCTACGCGGTGAGTTTCGGTGGCGGCCAGGTGGACATCACCTCCGGCAAGTTCGTCTTCTCGGCCACAGAAGCCTATCTCATCGAGGGCGGCAAAGTCGGACCGGCCGTTCGCGGTGCCACGCTGATCGGCAACGGTCCGGAGGTCATGCGGCGTGTTTCCATGGTCGGCATGGACTTCCAGCTCGACCGGGGAGTGGGCAGCTGCGGCAAGGACGGCCAGACCGTGCC
>JAPOYW010000677.1 GCA_026706425.1 Gammaproteobacteria bacterium | reverse complement strand
CCTAAAGCCGAAGCAGCAAATTTACTTTCTATGCCGTGCATCCCGGACACGGGTTTCCCACCAAAAAACAAAGTTGCAGATGCAGTTTCCTCCGTCAGTTTTTTTCCCGCATTCAATATGAGGGTGTTTATCTCTTCACGACGCTCTTCTAATCCGACGCGTGTCATTACGTCTTCATCGGTTACCCGGGCAAGCAAGTCGTCGACTGCTGCGAGATCGGCATGGAGAAGGTCGAGTGCCAACTTTCTTTGGCTCGTCATGTCGAGGCTCCTCAGGATGGCGTCGAACGCGCGGCCAGTGCTGCTACTGCCGCTCGGTCACCGATTGGATCGTCAAGACGAACCTGCAACATCCCCTTCCACAGTTGATCGGCACGACGATGAGAGAATAAGCCCATATAATATCGTGACATTTGCACAATGAATTCAGCTGAGCCATTCAAATCAACAGGAATGAAATCCAGTTGATATTTGGTGCGAACGTTCTGTCGGCGAAATAAATTGGGGTTAGAGTTCATGAGGGTAAGTAGAGACCCCGCATCCAAGATTCCGGTTGGACGATAGAGGAATGCAACTACGTCAAGGTCCCGAGGTTGCTTGTCTTCTACGAAGCTGCCGTTCAGCCATTGGAAGCCATCAAGAAAGCCCGCTGTGCGGAGATCCGCCCGGTGCTCGAGCCAACCGAGGAGGATGGTGTTGCGAAGTGTGGTAGTTCCGAAGCGGGTGACTACTTCCAAGGCGGTTGCATCGTAGGGGGACATATCCGCTGGATGGCCGCCGGGTCCGTGCCGGCCAAGGAACGGAGGGAGGACACCGTCAAGGTTGAAGGCAGGAATCGGCATGCGAGAGCTCAAGTTGCGGAACCCGATAGGTACCAGACGGAACACGGCATGGATAGGCGTAAGTGCGTAGCGCTCGGAAGTAGTAATGGTTGGGGGATTATCGGAGCCGTTGACATCATCGGCACTCAATCACTTATCTGGACATAAGTGATCGGGCAATGGAATCAGCGCGGCAGAGGCCATTGGAATGGCGGGCAACAGACTGATAGCCGATCGAATCCGGCACCAAATACCGTCTGGGGAAGAAGAGCGTTTCGGGTTCGAAGATGGGAAAGTATACCTTGCCACCGGGGATGGTCGCCGGACATTCGGTCGGCTGGGTCGTCCTTTGCAGGTCGAGGCGGTCAACCTCGCCAGCTTGCTCATGGACAATGGCCCAGTCGCTTTGTCGAACTCGCCCGGTTATTCGTCTTCCAACGGTGAGTGCGATCCGAGCTTCACCAGGCGTCGCGCGAGCTCCCGTTCAAGCCGTTTTCGGCGGAACGGTGTGAGCTTGGCCCAAGCTCCGATCTCGGCGGCGGTCCTGCCGCAGCCCAGGCACCACCCGGTCCTCGGGTCAAGACGGCAGACGTCGACGCATGGGGATTGCGCGCGTTTTGCCCTCCGTGTCATGGAAGCGCCTCGATCGTAGTTCCTCGGTTCGCGCTCATGATGGGGGGTCTGTCAACTGGAAAGGCTAATTCGACCGATAAAGCCGGTTTGCTTCGGACGCGCCCGAGCCAACCCATGCCGGCGGAACAGTAGTCCGAACGATCGGGCGGTTCAGTGGGATCCGGCGGAGGCGATGTCCTGGTCGAGGGCCGGGTCCGGTTCGGGGATGCGGAAAGTAAACAGCAGCGCGTTCATTCGATCACCCCGTGTTCCTTGAGGAAGCCCTGGAACAGGGCGAAGCATTGCTCCGGTTCTTCGACCTGCAGGAGGTGGGTGGTGTCAGGCACAGTGGCGTATTCAATGCCGTGAAGTTCGCAGAATTCCACGCAACACCGCGCGGTTGTCGGCGCCCCGGCCGGTTCCGGGTCCGAGCCCACGACCAGCATCGGTCGCGCGGGCGAACCAGTTTCCTGCCAGATGGGCAGCGTGGCGACCTCGGTATACAGATCGGCCTCGACCGGCCCCGGACAGCAGAGTTCCCAGGCACCGTCAGCGGGAACGAATCGCAACGTCGATCGCGCATTGAGTTCCGCCACCCCGCTCCGCATGCGCCGGAACCGGTGCAGAGTACGAAACACTTCAGCCAGCTCGGCGGGGTCGGAAAACCGGAACTGGCGGACTCGGGCGGCTTCGCGAAGGATCTCGCCGTCGGCCAATAGCCGCGCGCGCAACGGGTGGCCCGGAGGCGGCATCACCGGCGGGTCAAACAACACCAGCGCATCCCAGTGCCAGATGCCCTCGATGACCGCGAGCAATGCCGCAATCGCCGACATCGAATGGAAGACGCCGATGGTGGTCTTCCCGCCCCACGCTTCGGCGATGGCGCGATGCACTGCCACGTTGTCGCGCGCGAAGCGGGGATAGTCATGGGGCTCGGCCGCATGGAACGCATTGCGCCCGCAGTTCCGGAAGTCGAACAGGGCAAGGTCGAAACGCTCCAGCATGTGCCGCCAGAACGGGAAGTAGGAATCGCTGGCGAAGCCGTTCCCGTGGCTCAGAACCACGCGTGGCCCGGACGGGTTGCCGTGCCGGACAACATGGATCGGCGCGCCATCGTCCATGGTGAGATCGATCGTCGCCCTGGGCACCGGCAACTCGAACCCGGACGGCGCGGTCATTCGGCGCGCCCCGAGCTATCCAAGGTTGCGGCGGGGGCGACGCGAAGGTCGTCCCGGACCATCACCGGCATGGGATTACATGCGAGATCGCTGCACGGGGTGCGCCCATGGTTTCGGAATTCCTGAACGATGACGACAGTCTCCAGAAGCAGGAGGGACCAGAACTAACGGATGGCGGCTGTGGAAAAGCTGTTTCCATGGCTGACGACAAAGCCTCGACCGTTAGGGTTGCCAGACGGCCGCAGCGGGACGGTTCCTCCATCAGCGACTCCTGCGGGGGCCCTGCCGTTCGGTGGTGGGCTCGCCAGTTCGCCCCCGAACGAGCAACCTTCGGCACAGGTGGGAGGGGCTTCCTACGAGCAGCCCGTATGCGAGTCAATGCGGTGTCGTGCCGGACGGCTTCTCAGTCACGGCGGCCCATCAAAGACCGAGTTCGCTGTGGGAACCGAGGCGCACGAGATCGAGATGAGCGGAATCGGGCTTGCAGTAGATCAAGACCAAGTCGGGTCTGACGTGGCGGTCCCGATGGTCCTTCCACTGACCGGCAAGCGCGTAGTCGCGGTGGCGTGGAGCTAGCTGCCGATCCTCCGCCAGCTCGGTGAGAATGCCTGCAAGATCTTTATCGAGGGTTTCGGCAAAGCGACCTTTCTTCTCGGGCCTGTAATCCCGCTTGAAGACCGCGGTCCGCCTAATCGTCCGCATTGAGGTCGGCCATAAGGCCGTCGACGTCGCCGACCGCGACTAGGTCGCCACGGCGGGCGGCTTCCATGGCCGCAATGGTCTCCTCGTTTGGTACCAGCGGCTCGAAGGGCAGACGCTTTTCAGCCGCGATCCGCACCATCATCAGGCGGAAGGCATCGGACACAGTGAGGCCGATTGCGCTCAGGACAGCAGCTGCCTCGGTCTTGGTTTTTTCGTCGATGCGGGCTCGAACGACAGTGCGCATGCGTCAATCCCCCGGGCAGAGCTACAATGTAGCTCAGCCTGGGGCCCCAATGTCCATGCCGCCAGCGACGAGCAGGCACAGGTCTGACGGCTGGTCAACTAGGCGCGCTTTCTCGTGGAGATCGGCTGGATCGAGCTAGCTGCCGGGCGGCGGCCCCGGTTGTGATGCCCCGGGGTGCAGCGGGCGGCCCCACAGCCTCTACCTTGCCGATACCGCGAGCTTGAGCAGCAGGTCGCGCAACGGCGCGGGGTACAGGACGGAGGCGTCGAGAAACGCCACCGGGACCGGCAACGACGGTCAGTAGCCCATGTCGAGTTCCTGGGCGTCGGCGACCAGTTCGTCGAGCGCCCGGCGCCGGGCGGCATCCACCTCGTTCTTGTAGCGGAGGACGTCGTCGATGCGCACGCGGCGGTGTGTACCGACCTTGCGGAAGGGAAGGGCGTCCTGTTCGAGGAGATCGACGAGGAAGGGACGTGAGACGTTGAGGACGTTGGCCGCCTGCTGCGTTGTCAGTTCGGCGTCCTTGCGAAGCACGGCGACCGGGCTGCCTGCGGCCATGCCCTCGAGGATTTCCAGAAGGAGCGCCCCAACCGGTGCGGGCGGGTTGATCGCCTCTTCTCCGTGTGCGCCGGTGACGTTGAGTGTCAGGGAGCGGTCACCCTGCAGCAAAGCGGCAAGGCGTTGGCAGGAGGCCCGGGCGACCTCGGTGTCCGCGGGCGAGAGAACGGGGAGGCGGCTCTGTGCGGTCATGGTGCTGGCAGGCGATTGTTGACTACGGAAGCAACA
>JAPOYW010000306.1 GCA_026706425.1 Gammaproteobacteria bacterium | reverse complement strand
GCTCGACGCCGGCGCGGATCGCGTCCCAGGTCGACCAGCGACAGGTCGGGTTCTGCAGCACCCGGGCGTAGTAGAGAGCCCGCTCGGCCGGATCGAACGTCGGGTCGCTCCACAGGGCCACGAGCTCGACGTCTCCCTTGTCGAGCGAGATCGAGCAGTCGTCGAGGTCGACGCTTGCGCCGTTGTCCGGGCATCGATGCGTCTTCGGGTCGGGCGTGAGGCAGTTGGAGCAGGCGACGTCGAAGACGCGCTCGTGGGTCTCGCCGCTTTCGTCGATCCAGCTCTTGACGACCTGCGCTCGCTGTAGCCAGGCTTCCCGAGGGTCGCGGACGGCCTGGACGAAGAAGCGGGGCGCGTTGCCGGGCTGCGCAGCGAGTTCGCTGCCCATCGGCACGCCGCCGGCGTCCGCTCGTTGGGCCGCGTGGTGCTGGTTCGGGAGATCGTCGGAGTAATCGTAGCCGGCGAAGAACCGCACGCGTATGCGCGGGCCCGACGTGGCAAACGTCTCCTTGCGGCGCAAGGCCGCGTAGATCGACTCGCGAGTGTTCTCCTCGGCCCACACACCGGTCAGCCCCGAGGAGCCCCACTCGATCATGTCGAGTTCGAACCCAATCTGGCTCTGTCCTTGTCGCCCGTCGGGCACACTGCCGCGAGCCGCGGGAGTGCCGTCAATATTGCCTGCATGGCCGAAGTGCTGGTCCTCCTCCACCGATCCGGCCGCATTGTGGCCGTCACTCGCACCGATGAAGCCGAAGAGGTAGGGGTTCGCCGCGATCTCGCGCTCTATCTCGAGACCGGCCCGCAGCGCGTCTCGGGCGTAGGCCCCGGTGGTCGCACCTTCGGCGAACACTATCGATCCGTCTTCGCCGAACGCCATCGAGTTCTTCCTCCAGATCTCGAAATCGGCCCACTCGTCGTTCGGCGACAGCGCCGGATGCGTCTCCGAGGTCCCCTTGCCCTGTGTGATCTCCACCAGCGGCTCGTTGCGCCGTCGTTGCTCCGCATAGGCCGCATCGATCGGCTCGCCGGCCCAGTCGGTGCGATCGAACATCTTGCCCTGGCTCCAGTTCGAGTTGTGCGGGATCGCGAGCGCTTCGATCCCGTTGGCGCGTTGCTCATCGAGCCACGTCCAGAGGTCTTCGGGGTTGACCGAGTCGACAGCGCTGAACGGCAGCGCGGGCACGTCGTTGCCGGAAAAGATCACGTTGCGGTGCAGGTTCACACCGCCCGGCGTGGAGGAGAATTCGTAGGCCACGAAGGTCGTGAAGCGCCCCGGATCGTCGTGGCGCTCCGCCGCCGCGACCGTCTCCTGCCAGCTCGAGCGAACGATCGGCGAGGGGTCGAGGCCCGGGACGGGTTCGCCTCGCACCCACCCGTCGAGTGCGCGGCCGGCTTCCCAGCGCTCCTGCGGGTCGCCGCTGCGCATCTGCACCGCCACGGGGTGGCTGCCCTGGGGATGTCCGGGGTCCGCCAGCGCAGCGGCGGCGCCAAGATACTCCCCGTGGTCGGTGACCGCCAGAAAGTCGAGCGGCCCGCCCTGAAGCCGGATCGAGTAGCCGAGCGGGTGGGCAAGGGCCTCTCCCTTGGCGAAGCGGTACGCGTCGTCGGGGGTGGCTCGGACACCGAAGCTGTAGGAGTCGATCGAGTTCTGCGTGTGAATGTGCAGATCGCCGAAGTAGGCGTGGCGCGGCGCGCTCGCGCCGGCCGCACTGGCCGGAGCCGCTCGGTGCTCTGGAGTCTTCGCTTCGACACCCGCCAGCTCGGGCGGTTCCGCTGCTTGCTCGCATCCCGCGGCCAGCAGCGCCATTGCGGCGACCCGGCCGTGTCTTCGAACGAACATTCTCACCTGTCCTCCCCAGTCCTTATCCTTGCCCGGCCCAGTGGTTCGACCAGCGAATCGATTTTCGGCCGAAGGGGGCCGTTTACAGGAATGACAGGCCCATCTCGGCCGCAACACCGGTGATGTGGTCTCTGGCGAGGTCGTAATCGTGTTCCTCCAGGCCCGGCATGGGCTCGGTCATAAGCGGCGTATCGGGCGGCAGGCGATTCAGCTCGCTCAGGTACGTCCGGTAGTCCACGAGACCGGTTCCCGCCCGGCATTGCTCAATCCCGAGGGGGAACGCGGCGGGCAGTAGTGTCACGTCTTTGACATGGCAGCTGAGGATGGCACCACCGAGCTTGTCGAAGCACTCCTTGATGAGCTTGCCGTTGTTGAAGCAGCGATCAGGCGAGTTCAGGATATTCACCGGATCGAGATGCACACCGAAACTCTCCCGGTCCACCGCCTTCAGCAATGCGACATAGCTGTCGGGATCGCTCGGGTGGATAAAGGGCATCATCTCCAGCGCGAACTTCGTTCGTCGGGGCCGCACCGCGTCGATTACCTCGCGCACCCTTTCCACGATCATGTCCCGGCACTCGTCGGTCAGGTTCTTTGGATGGGGCATGTAAAACGAGTTGGGATCACAGGTTCCGGGCATTTCCAGGAAGCACCGGGCACCGACCTCGTCGGCTTGCGCAAAGCGTTCGCAAAGATGTTCGTGCCATGCCGCACGCTTTTCCGAATCCGGGTCGATCAGATTGCCGGCCTCTTCAAAGGAGGTCAGGCCATGAAGTTCCGCAATCAGAACATCCTCCGCGGCGAAGGCTGTCTCGACGGCGCGGATGTGCCCGGGGTCTTGCAGCGAAATTTCGGGGCAAAACGCAGCCCCATAGCCCTTGGCGCGGTGTCCTTTGGCCAGCGCGGCCGGGTCGTCGGTCTCCTCAGCGAACACCTCTGCAGCGAAAGGGGCGCCCAATCTCATCGTCTGTCTCCTTGTGGCGGTTGCCGACGTAGCGCTGCTGCCGGACTCAGGCCGTGTGCGGGGCCAAGCGGTTGTGGAACTCGATGATCCAGGGCGGCAGCCTCTCCATGTCGCCCTCGATCGCCAGGTTGGGGTCCTCGGGCGGAGTCGGGTTCTTCGCCTGCTCTTCGAGAAAGTCCGGGATGTAGATTCGCCGTGCGTCGGCGGGGTCCCAGCTCCCTTGCATGTAGAGGTCGACGTCCTTCGAATTCCCCTTCTCGCACCGCACGTCCTTACCGTCGATGTAGAAGCACCAGCTCACCGTGCCGTCTTCGTCGGCGAACTCCTTCGGCGCGTCGATGAACACTTCACAGACGCTCAACTGGAAGCCATCCTCCCCGCACTCCCGCGCCACCTCGGCGAGGACCTTGCACGCGAGCTCGTACCATTCCGGGCTCGCGAGCACGACTTTTTTGTCTTTAGGACCCGACATTTGACTGCTTGTCTACCCGCCCGGCCCGGCTCACTGCTGCGACATCATAAGCGTCTTCATCGTCTTGTCGGGGTCGGGGACGACGCCCCCCGGGGAATAGGTTCCAAACATCAGGTCGGCACCGACCAGGCCACGGATCGCCTCGGGCGCAGCGGCCAGATACGCCTCGTCGCGCAACAGATGTGTGTAGTCCTCGACGGGCTGCGTGTAGAGGCGCTGACAACTCGCATGCAACAGGGTGCGGACGCCCGGAACGGTACGCACACCCGTCTCGTGCCAGGTCGAGCCGGTCCACATGGCAAAGCCCCCTTTCGGGACCACGAGCGGAACGCTGTTCCCCTCCGCGGCTTCCTCCGGAGACGGCATGCGCCGGTGCAGGTGGCTGCCCGGAACGAAACGGGTCGCCCCTTCCTCTTCGGTCATGCCCTCGCAGGGGAGACAGATGGTGGAGACGCAGATGTGCTCAGGCCAGGGTTGCGGAAGCCAGGCATGATCGGCGTGGAGCGGAACCCCCATGTATTCTCCCCCGGGCTTGGTTTGCTGCAGGACCGTCCCGGCCATGGTTCCGGCGCGAAAACCCATCCCGACATTGAATTCCCACATGGCCTGGATCTTGGGCAACGCGACCACTCGATCGACCACCGGGTTCCCGAGCAGCATGGAGCACTCGGCAACGCCTTGCGCATGGCCTGCTCCTGCTCCCAGGTGTTCGTGTGACCCCAAGCGTTCGATCTCCTCGTGGATCACGGCTCGGAGTTCGTCGAGCAAGTCGAGGGGGACGGCGTCGGTGACAACGGTGGCTCCCTCGTCTCGCAGCTCCTCGACGTTGCGCCACAGATCGAACTCCTCGATGCGCGGCCGCAGTGAGTCGGACACCGCTCCGGGGGCCAGGGCACCCTTGGCCATTTCCGCGATGAGGCTCTCTTCTTCTGCCATTCTCTTCCTCGTCTCTCTTTCCTCGTCCCGTCCCCTCGGCAGTGTCGGGTACGGAAGGTCAGATTGTCAATTGTCGTGGAATCCCGGACAGGGACCCGTCCAAGTCGGGGTGCGAGGGCAGGGGGGCTCCGG
>JAPOYW010000096.1 GCA_026706425.1 Gammaproteobacteria bacterium | reverse complement strand
GAGTCGGCAATCCGCGATTTCCTGCTCGCACACCCGGAAGTGATCCGGGAAGCTCTCGACCCCGTGCGTCAACTAGCAACGAAGGCCCAGTTGCTGCGCGCCGAAATTCTCGGAACGGACGGGGTCCCAGCAGCGGGCGATCCCTTGGGCGCGGTGACCGTCGTCGAGTTTTTCGACTATGGTTGCGGCTACTGCAAGCGCTCGGCGACCGCCGTGCGCGAAACGATTGCCAAGTCGGGCGTACGGGTGGAACTGCGCGACTATCCAATCCTCGGGTCCGACAGCGAGTTGGCATCGCGACTGGCCCTAGCTGCGGGGCTGCAGGGACGCTATACCGAGGCGCACTTTGCGCTTATGGAGCGCGAGGGCGGCTTAGGACCCGCCGCCGCAGCCGATCTCGCCACGAAACTCGGCCTCGACGTGACGCGCCTAGAGGAGGACATGCAATCTGCGGAGGTGTCAGCGCGTATCGAGGCGAACCGTACATTGGGGCAGCGTTTGGGGATCCGGGGAACGCCGGTGTTCCTCGTGGTCGGCCCAGAGACCGTTCACGTGGCGCCTGGCGCGATAGACGGGGCGCGGATTGCGGAGACGATAAGGGCTGTGAACTGATGGACTTGTTTGGTCGCCGCCTTGTTGCGGCGAATCAGGCCGTCGTACCCATCCGGGAGCCGGACGCTACGGACAAGTATCTGGTGACAGCTTCGAATCGGAGCCATCATGCGCTTTGGCGCGCACGATGCGCTGTGACTGAAACAGACATTGGCGTCCACCTACACAGTGCAGGAAATACTGCCTTTGCTGAGCCGCGTTTTGCTAGAGCGACTAGGGCACGCCCCGAACCAAGGGCTCGTGTTGAAGACACGAGATTTCGCATCCCACCGAGCCACCGTTAAACACTTCGAGGAGGATACGCGATGACCGACACAATCTATTCCACCCGACCGCACGCCGGATTCGCCCTGAGGAACTGGCTCATTCCTTTTGCCGTGCTGCTCGCCGTTTCCGCAGCGGGCCAATATCCAGACTCCCTGTGCGACCCGCCGTGCACCGGCACTAATACATTTTGTCCCGACGACGAGTTACCGGCAGCTCCACTTTTCCCCGAAATGGACCAATGCCAGTGCAGGCCACCCTATGTGCCGTACTTGCCTGCCCCCGGGGAAGTGCCTAGCGAGTTTTTCTGTCTAGATCCGTGTCCTTGGGATCATATACGACCAGCGGGCACTACCGGGGCATGTACGGAGTGCACGGGCGACGATAGCAAGCCGAACTACAACCAATCAAGGTGCCTGACCCGGAGCTGCTTTCCTATGGGTAAGTACTACCCCTTCGACAACTGTAACCACCTAAAGCAGGTAAGAACTGCTCCGGGGTTCAACGGCTGTGGCAGCCCGGAGTCAGACTGCTTGCTCAAAGGCGGCGGAGACTGGGCTTTTGAGCCCGCTTGCGAGGACCATGACGCCTGCTACGGGCGTTGCGGTTCGTCACGATCTGGCTGCGACGACGCATTCAGACGCGATGCACGGAAGACCTGCCAGGATCGGTTTGGTTGGCTAGCACCCGTCACCGCTTTGGCGTGCAATGCGGCGGCATACATAGCCTACCGTGGGGTCAAGTTGTGTGGCCGCACTGCATTCGGGAAGGCGCAGAGAAACTTGTGTCACTGCTGTGACGCCTGGCAATAGCGTAAACGATGAACATAAGAGAGCACTGACATGAGAACAGCCATAGTCGGCATGATCGTCGCGGCGTTCGCCGCAACCGCCTGGACGGCATTCGACGTTGGAAAGACTGACCGAGAATACACGCCACTGGACTATACGGTGGCGGCCGGACGTGTCTACGCAGTCCTTGAGGAACGAATCGGTGGCGATGCACCACGTCTGTTGTTGACTGCTCGGTACGAGGCGACCGGCGAGGCGGCCGTCCCGGACGTGGAACTGTGGAACGACAACTATCGTTTCCCTAGACCACGGATCGTCGCAGTTGACGCGGATGATCTGGGAGCCACGATACTAATGGCCGACCGCGACCTCTATGGTGTTCGAGTGTCGGCTCAGGGCGACATCGAACGATACCAAAAAATTGAATTGGAGGAGAACGCGGGTCTTCTGCACGGCACGACACGGTCGGAAGAACGTCTGTTGGCCGTGTTCTCAGGCGGAGTCGCGTCCATTGACAACGACTTTGTGCATCATTTCGTGCCTGCCGTAGAAGACATCAGTGCATTCACAACGGAAGGAGGCACCCTTTGGACTGTCGATTTCGCACGACGGGATGAGGCAACATTACGCGGTCGGTCGAACAACGACGATTTCGCCGTCCGCACCGAGATCGCACTACCAGCGATCCGAGAACTGCCCCAGGTCATAGCGTGGAAAAACGAAGTCGTCGTGATCGCTGCAACACCGAATAACCGATTGTTGCGTTGCGTCCATCAGCCCGATACCGAGCAGGTAGCATGTGGCGAACTGGACATTGGGACCCGGACCCCCTACCTAGACCACGGCATGGGGGTTATCCAGGCCGTCCGACTAGGCGAGGGCAGTTACGTCCTATCCGTCCCCCAACAGTGCGGCACATGGGTCCGTCGTTATGGGCGAGATCACAAGGCGACACGCCTACAGCCGACAATGCCGGACGGGGGACGTGTCATGGCCGCGCGTTTCGCTGCAGTGAACGGCGGAATAGTCGGCATGGGGATCCGGTTCGGCCCAGGCGGGCAACGCCAGGCGGAGACACTCGCCGTTTATACAGAATGGCACATGGGAGAGCCGGTCCCGGAAACGCCGCCGCCGTGGTCAGCGTCCTGTCCGTCATGGAACGATGTGGATTTCTTCTTCAATGCCTCCGTAGATGAAGTCCTAGACTGCATCAACGCCGGTGTGCCGGTGGATGGGGACGGGCTCTGCGGCCAAGGAACAGAGACGCCACTGCTCCGCGCGGTTGCTTTGGCTCGAGATCCTGCCGTCGTCGGTGCACTTATCGACGCGGGTGCGGATCCGAATCGGCGCGTGCGCGTCGGTGCCACTGTGCTTCACCTTGCCGTGTGGTCCACCACCAACCCGCTCTTGGCCGAACGGCTGATTGTTGGGGGTGCCAACGTCGACGTACGGGACGACGCCGGCATGACGCCACTCCACCACTTCGCCGAACATGGAAGCGATCCCGCTGTTCTCGACGCCTTACTTCGCGCGGGCGCGGACCCAGCGGTCAAGGACAAATCCGGCAAACTGCCCATCGAATACGCGCGCGACAACGTAGCGATCGAGAACCTCCTGCCTCGTCTGGCTGTCGCCGAATCTGACAAAGGGTTGTGAGCCGCCCGCATTGGAACCTAGCACCCAAATGCAGGTGGTTCCTTCACACATCGACTCGTTCAGGGAGGGTTCGGCAACCGCTCCACAACCAAGGCGTGCTAAAGCATACGACGGATGCCCGCCAAACGCTACGGCGACATCGAACTAATACGCAGCAAACTGCATCTGATCGGTGAGGAGATTTGGAGTGGGCTCGGCAAGGTGGCGCAACGTTTCGTGGAGGAAATGTTGTCCGGCATGCTCGCCTCTCGGTCGGTACGGTTGACGTCGATTGCCGCTGCTCTTGAGGAGCCCATCCCGCTTCACGCCACCCACAAGCACTTGAGCCGCAATCTTTGCCAGCCGCGTATTGGCCGCGTTTTCGCGGGCAACCTTCTCACGACAGCATCGCGGTTCGTACGCGATGAAGTACCGCTGCTGGTTGATCTGTTCGAACTCGTCAAACCGTAGCCGAGAAGATGGAGTATCTCGAAGCCCTGGCCCTCGCCCAACGCGAGCCGACAGGACGCCGACAGCCAGCGCCCTAGCGATCAATAACGCGGCTATCACCTGTGCGAAGTATTCAGCTGGAACACCCACGGCGTCCGGTGCCGGAATACGAGGGTCTGCACGGCAATTGGCCGGTGAGTGCTCCGACGTCCGGAAGTCAGCGCTTGGAACCAATCCGTACCTGTTCCTGACGACGCAACCGATGCGCTGCAACCGCAGGTGCTCTGGGACCCAGTGTGGTCTTTCCTTTCCTGCTGGGACACAATTCAGACCAATCAGGCACTAAGGAACGGTTCGATTTCGACGATGTCCGCGTTGTCACCTACGATCACCTGCGCCACCTCGGCACGCTAGCCACCTCGAGGTCGTCGGTGTTCTGGATGCCGAGCTCCTCGATCATCTCGGCGTTGAAACCCATGACACTAATCGGTCGGTCCAGGCGCTTCAAGTTACCAGGGCAATCGCATTTGAAATCACTTGACCTGCTGGGCGGCTCGCACCATGTCGAGGAGGAAGTCGTCGTCCCATCCGGCGCGCTTGATCTTGCCGC
>JAPOYW010000027.1 GCA_026706425.1 Gammaproteobacteria bacterium | reverse complement strand
CCTCCCTTTTCTCGAACAATTGCGCTGCCACCCAATCGACCCGGCGGCCGTTGAACTCCGACGGCACGACGGCGTCCAACTCAACGACGGCGGAGGGACGATCCAGCGGATCAGCCATGCCAGCACACCCTAAAAAAAGCGGCCGGCGCGAATGACGTCTACCAACAACGACCTCGCAGGCAGCGAGCATCCGGCCGAGCATAGCGCCGGATGGACTGCTACGATAGCGCCACACATCGAGGCACACGCGGTCGCTCCACGGATGATCCCGCGCAAATCGCTCCATCGCGGCGTCATGGCCGTCGCCATCGTGGCAACCCTAGCAGGATGCGCCAGGTTCGGCGGCCGGGACGACCCGGACGACTACGGCTCCCCCGACGCGACCCAGCAGGCACTCTACGAAGAGGCTCAACGCAGCCTCGGGTCCGGGAACTATGCCGACAGCATCGTCCGGCTGGAGCGTCTGGAAGCCCGGTTTCCGTTCGGCGCCTTCGCCGAACAAGCCCAGTTGGAGCTGATCTACGCGCACCACATGGTGGGCGAACACGATTCTGCCCAGGCTGCGGCAGACCGATTCATCCGGCTGCACCCCCAGCATCCCAAGGTCGACTACGCGTACTACATGCGCGGTTTGAGTTCTCTCGCGCGGGACCGCGGCATCTTCCGCCGGTTCCTCGGGACCGACATCTCGCGCCGCGACATCACCAACATCAAGCAGGCGTTCGCTCATTTCAACGAGCTTGTCACGGATTTCCCCGTCAGCGCCTACGCCAAGGACGCCCGCCAGCGGATGATCTACATCCGCAACGTGCTCGCCGCCCACGAACTCAATGTGGCGACCTACTACCTGGGACGCAGGGCCTTCGTGGCCGCGGCCAATCGCGCACGCTACGTCATCGAGAACTTCTCGCAAACGACTGTGGCGGCGGATGCCCTGGCGGTCCTCATCGAGGCGAACTGGCAACTGGGCCTCGACGATGCCGCACACGACGCCCTCGAGGTCCTCGCCCTCAACTTCCCCGAATACCACGCGTTCGACCAGAAAGGCCAGCTTGTTCTTCGCAAGGTCATCGACAACCGGGAACGATCCTGGCTGAACATGGTGACCTTCGGACTGCTCGGTCGCCCCCAGGCACCGCCGCCCTTGACGATCCGCCAACAGACCGTCACCGAACCGCAGAGCACATCGTAGCGCCACTGGAGTAGGAGCCGCGTTCGTTGGCGGTCGACGCACGGCGAAGCCGGGCGATTTCCCACCCGCGAATCAGACAACGCCCATAGCGACCGCGAGTTGCGGAGCGCACCATCGGCTATCCGTTGATGGAGCAGAACCATGACCGAAGCGCCCCAGAGCCGTCCCGGCACTTCGCTTCGCTGTGCGCCGGGTTCGCCTCCGGCCCAGCCACGCCGACCCCACATGGAGCGACCGCGTCCGCTCGCTTACGCGCGCGTTCGCGTTCGTTCCACCCGAGGGCGACACGGGCAAACGGGCCTCACCCTGAGCGAACTCCTCACGACGCTGGTCGTGGCCGCGTTGCTTGCCGGAGCGGCCGTTCCCGCGATGTCCGCATTGACCACACGCGCCAAGGCCGACGCGGCACTCGAGCAGTTGTCCCGCGCGATTCGGTTCACGCGCTACCAGGCGATCACCCACCGGACCAACGCGACGCTCTGCCCCGGTCGGGAGACCGAGTGCGGGCGCCGCGACTCCTGGCACGAAGGCGCGATGGTGTTCCTGGACGCCAATGCCAACGGCGTCCGGGACGCCGGCGAGGCAGTCCTGCAGCGCTTGCCGCCGTTGGAAGGCTTGCGCGTGCGCTGGCGTTCCTTCCGCAACCGAAAGTCGTTGTCGATGCGGCCAGACGGCACCACCGACTGGCAGCCCGGCAACATGGTGGTGTGCCCGGTGGACGGGGATGCGAAGCTCGCGCGGCAACTCATCGTCAACGCCCAGGGCCGGGTCCGATTCAGCCGCGACGAAGACGGGGACGGCATCGTGGAGGACGCCCGCGGACGCCCGGTCTCCTGTTGAGGTCGGAACTTGCCGGACCTCTAGGACTCCAGCTCGACCCATGAGAGCCGACGGACCCTGCCGTCGTCGCGGGTTCGGGCATAGGTGGCCTGCAACCGCACCACGGTCGCCCGGCTGCTGCCGACCGCTGTCGCCGTGACGCGGAACACGTCGACCAGGGGTCCCGGCGGCGACCCGAAGGGCGTGCTCTGGTACGTCGTGACCCGTTCGATGAGGTGACGCGGGACCTCGACCACGCCGGGCAGGCGCATCCCGGTGGACCGGCCGTGAGCTGACCATACGGTCCGGTCGCGCCAGGGCGCGACGTCCCCGTAGCGCCTATCCCCCGAGTACACCCGGGCATCGGCTGGATCGCCGATGGCCACGAGCCATGCCTCGGCTTCCGCGAGCGCCGCATCTGCGGCGTGGAGCGAAAGCGCGGCGTCGTGGCTGTTGCGCGACATCCGAAGTTCCAGGCTTGTCGTCTGCGCCGCCGACAAGGCACCCGCAGTGATGGCCAACAGCAGCGCCAAGCCCAGGAACAGCACCCCTCCACCTTGGACGGACGGCGGGAGTGCTCTCCAGGTCAGCCGTTTCGCAACGCCACGGTCCACGCAAAGCTCCGTCGCAACACCCGGTCGTCCGCCGTGACCGCGTCCACGCTCGATACGGTGGCAACGAAGTGAACGGTCCTGACCGGATCGGCGCCAAGGCGCCCGGGCGGCAGGTAGCGGTTGGGCGCATCCACCCCGTCCCCCGGCGTGAGATCGACGCCGAACAACACCTGCAGGTCCGCCACGCCCTGCACCAGTTCGGCGGGCCGGTCCGCACCGGTCTTCCGCCATAGCGACCAAACGGTCTCGTCCCGGTTGTTGAGGCCCGCGCCCCGGGCGACGAAGTAGATCTCGGTGACCACCCGCCCCACACCGGCACCCTCCGGGCCGGTCCCGCCGCCGAAGGCCCGGTCGTCACGCGACAGCGAACGTCCGGCTCGATTGCCGAACGGACCGCCCGCCGACGGGCGCGACAACGTCGCGACCCGGCCGATGGTGTCGATCGTGCCGATTCGGAACAAGGCGGATTGCCTGCAGTTGCTGATCACGACGAAGTCGTCCGCCTCGAAGGCGAACCCATCGTCGAGGGTCACCACGGGATCATCCCCCCGGCCGGTCACCGGATCGAGGAGCGTCGAAAGCGAACGGGCAAGTGGCCGTCCGGGAGCTTCGAGGCGACGGAACACGACGACATCGCTCCCCGCTCGCAGTTCGTCGGGGTCGATGCGGTTGCCAGCGAACGCGAGCGCCGAACCTCCGATGGTTGGCAGACTCCCGATCTCCGGGCTCCAGTTCGTGCCTTGGCCGTCGAAGCCCTCGACCGGTCGAGACACGTCGAATTCGACGATCCGCCGCCACGAGCCGTTCAATCCGTTGACGAGACCGTCCCATCCGCCGCAGCCGAGGTAGCCGGCGTTGCGTGCCGAGCGAGACAAAAGCGCCACGGCGTGGCGGGCGGATTCCTGCAAGAGTGCCTGCCCCGCCAGGGCGGCATTGCCCCGGCTGCTACCCGCGAACAGCTGCACGACCGCCGCGATCAAGACGACGCCGAGCGCCGCCGCGATCAGCAGTTCCAGAAGCGAGAAACCGCGGCTTCGCAACACTTGCCCAATCCCGCTAGCGACGCCCCGGCAGAGCCACGCGCCGCTCCTCGGCAGACTGCCAGGTCACGCTGACCGTGAACTCGCCGTTCGCGCCCCAGTCGATGGCGCCGTCGCCCATCGGCAGGCCCGGCTGCCGTTCCTCGGGAGGAAGCGCCCGGGCCGCTCGGGCTTCCCCGCACGCACTATCGGCCCGCCAGCGACCGAGGGAACATTTCCACACCGTGACGTCGAAGGACGCCAGTTCGGAGGACGTGCAGTTCGCGGCCAGGCAGTCCACGAATCCCGGCGGCGTACTGCCGTAGGCCACGCCCGGATACGCACCCTGCGGGTTGGCGCGGAGTCGCTCCGCCATGTCCTGGGCGAGGATCACCGCCGTCGTTCCCTCCAACGCGCTTCGGGTGTTCTTCGAACTGGCCAGTTGCAAGCCGGCGGCACCCAGCGCACCCACGCCGATCACGAGGACAGCGACCAATAGCTCGGTCAACGAGGAGCCTTCGGCCGGGGGGCGCGAGGGGCCTGCCCCTCGCCGGAAACAACCGCGCACCGTCACGAACCCCACCCGCGCTCGCCGTCGTCGCCGAAATCGCCGTCGTCGTTGCGGTCCCACCGCCGCTCGCCGGCCGCGTCGAGTTCCAGCGCCCCGTCGGCGGCGACCGGACTCGTCGCGCCGGACGCCTCCGCGCGCAGCACGAAGTGAG
>JAPOYW010000321.1 GCA_026706425.1 Gammaproteobacteria bacterium | reverse complement strand
CGAGGACGGGTACCCCTACTCCGACGGCCACTTCGAGATGGAGGGAGATTTCCACAGCGGTCCGCTGCGCGCCGTGCTGGATGCGCTGCGCGCCGTCTTCGATGGCCGGGACGACATGTACTTCGCGTCGGACATGGGGCTCTTCTTCGAGAAGGGCAATCGACGCGCCGTCGTTGTACCTGACCTAGTCTTTGTATTCGTCGCCGCCAGGCGTTCGCGGAACTCGCTCAAACTATGGGAGGAACCCAAGAGCCCTGACTTCGTGATGGAGGTGATCTCCGAGGACAGTCTCCGCAACGACATGGAGTACAAGCCTCCGCTCTATGCGGCGCTGGGCGTGACCGAATACTGGACGTTCGACTTACTCGGCCGGATTCCGACACCCATCATCGCGCGGCGGCTCAACGACGACGGCAGGTACGAAGCGATCCCGCAGGCGTCGGACGGCAGCTACCATAGCGACGTTCTCGGCTTCGACCTGCGGACCGATCCATCGGGACTCGGCGTACGCGATGCCGCAACGGGCGAGAGCGTATTCGATCCGGGCACCTTGGCCCGGTTGCGGCGGGCGGCCCAGACGCGTGCCGAACGGGCGGAGTCCCGCGCCGACGATGCCGAGGCGCGGGCGGTCACCGAAAAGGCCCGGGCGGATACCGCCGAGGCGCGCGCGGATACTGCCGAGGCCCGGGTTGCCGAGTTGGAGGCACTGCTGCGGCAGTCGCGCCGCCGCTAACTGCCCGCGTCCTACGGGCCGTGGAGCTCAAGCACGTCGACCTTGCCGGTCTCGGTCCACGATGGTGAGCCTCTAGCCGGCTGAATCGCTCTCGGACGCCCCCGTTCGCCGTTCGGTAAAGCCAGAACATCACCTCCCCGGAGTCGGTCGAATAGAAGGACACGTAGGGGATCTCGTAGCCGTCGAACGGATTGAACTCCGGGCCGAGGTCGTGGTGGTGTTCCCGTCCGTCGTCCAGATTGCGCACGATGAGCCTCGACGCCTCGCCCGCCAGCGGCTCGATCGCGTAGAAGGACGACCCGTCCGAAGCCACCCCGAACTGCCACACCTTGTCGTGCTCGAAGATCAGCTGCCCGTCCCGGTACACCCGGATGGGCTCCGGCGAATTCTCGGGCCGGAACTCCTTCGAGTTCAGCCGCAGGTCGGCAAGGGCCACCACCACCGAGCCGTCTTCGCGCTTGCCGAGCCGGTAGTGGTTCGGATCGAACGGCAGCTCGTTGCCGAATACCGTCCCCGCGCGGTCGAGAACCGCGAACCGTGCGCCCGGTCCTTCGGAAAGCACGTAGACCGCCACCCCGGCCGCATCGCCGAGCCCGGCGATAAAGTTGCAGTTGGGGTTGTCGATCAGCTCTTCGGGGGAGAACTCCACGCCGGGCGTCAGGGGCGGCACCTCGAGCCCCTCGGCGGCATCCACCGCCGATCCGGCATCCTCGCCGACAACGGTCGGTTCGGTGCAAAACGCTGGCTGGGCGCTGCCCTGCCCGACCGGTTCCTGGTCGCGAAATGCCCACGTCAGCGCGATCACCGCGCCGACGACGACCGCGACTGTCCCCAAACCGGATCCCCCTCCTGGATCTCCACCACCGTGGGATGGTGATTGATGCTTCCCGGCGGAAGGCAGGTGGCACCGTCCGGACAACTGGTCTTCTTCCCTCCGTTTGCGATCAGATCGTCGTCGTTCAACCGGCGCCCCGGGCCATATCCGCCAGCGAAAGCGGTTTCACATCGGCGTTCACGCCCGGCTTCGGCACGGCTTCGCCGTCTGCCCAGTCAACCTGTTCATCGCCGAGATTGCCGGTCTCGGTGTCCACGATGGTGTCGGTGAAGTTGCAGGAGAACGACGCCCCGGCGTCCTTGGTGTTCAAGCTGGCCGGCCAAGCAGCGGGCCACCGGTTCGGCCGGCGCCGCAGGCGATCTCCGCCAGCGAAAGCGGTTTCACATCGTTGACCCCGGGACCGATCGGCGCACCCGGATAGGCGTTGCCTCGTAGGCAAGCCATGCGCTCACGACCGTGAACGTGCGCTCCCAAGGGTGGGTGTCCCATCAAGACTCCACAAGGGTGGGTGTCCCATCAAGACTCCACCTGACCTCGTGGGGCGTTCAATGTTCCTCGTCCGAGAACCGGGCCCGACGTGCCTCGACGATCTCCCGCGCGCGTTCCCTTGCGGCACTGCGGTCCGCTTCCGAGAAAGGCGCGGCCCGTTCGTACAGCGCCATGACGTCCGCGTCCACGCCGGCTCGTTTGGCTTCGTGCTCGACGACAATCGCGTAGGTCAGGCGAACCGCCCGTTCGTCGTCTTCCCGTCTCGCTCGTATCTCCCGCCGTGCTTTCCGGAACCCGTCCCATTTGGCCCCGTATTCATTCTCATATGCTTGGTACCTCTCCCGGAACTCGTCCAGTTCGTCGCTACCCAGGCGGGCTAGGGGATCCCGGCTCTTCAGCCGGCGAAGCTCCGCATGGTCGCCACGCATCGAAGCGGCGGCCCTAGCCCGTCCCCACGTCTGCCTAGCGACGACGTCGGGATAGCGCCGGTCCAGCTGCCGCAGCGTCTCGTCTATCTCTGCCGCCAATGCATCAGAGTGTTCGCTGCGGTATCGCTGCTGGACCTTCCAGATCTCCAGCTCGGCCTCGTGGATGTACGCCTGCAGCGGGTCGGACCGGAAAAGGCGTTCGACGTGCGCTGCGTCGCCCCGGAACTCCGACAGTGCCCAAGCATTGCCGAGACGGGCGGCGGTCTCGATCAGTCGATCCGCCTCCTCCAGCCCGTAGTACTTGGCCTCGCTCGGACTCAAGGGCCGGTCCGGATAGAACGAGTGCGGCGGGTGCGACACGGTGATGTCCTCCACGGAGATGTCGAAATGGTCGAGCGGAACGGTCGCGTCCGAAACCGCGGCGCACCGCTCAGCCAGCCAAGCCGACCGGAACACGTCCTCCTCGATGGCGATCCTGCGCCGCCAGTAGACCGAGTTGTCGGTGATGCCCTCGATCTTCGACAACTCCCGGTCGAAGTGATCGTAACCGAGGACCGACTCGTGGTTGCGGCTGCATTCGCGCAGCAGAACCGCCTGCTCGACCATCGACCGCGCGTCGCACACCTCCCCGAGGTCCCGCCGGATGTCACCGTTCGGCACCTTGCAGGTTCCCTCGGAGAGCGTCGCCAGCGTGCCGCTCCTCGCCGCCGCCGGATCGTCGAAGATGTCCGCCCAGATCGGCACGTCCGCGACCGGCAGGATGGACGAGTAGACCGGTTTGCCGAGGAAGTACCTGTCCAGTACGGCCAGACAGTCGGCGTCAACGCCGTCCCGGAACGACGGGCACGCGGTATGGAGGCTTCCCGTATCCAACACGCTCTCGGGGGGAGACACCTCGACAGCGGAAGCGCTCGACTCCAGCGGACGACTCCTCTCCGGAGGCGGTGCTCCCTCGCCAGCGAGCCGCGCCTTCCCGCCGACCGCGGCGGGTGCGCCCTCGTCGTCGCGGTCCCAGAGAACGAACAGCGTGGCAATGGCGCACGCGCCCACCAGCGCGACCGCTCCCAGCCCCATTAGACGGTTGGGGGTCGTCGCCATCGTCGAATCCTTGATCCGGTTGGCCAACTGTTCAGGAAGGAGCCACCCCTCATTGCCGCCGACCCGCGAGAGGTCGGCGGCCTGGGGGAAGGGTCAGTCGCCCCCCTGCCCGTCGATGGCCTCCAGCACCCGAGGCGGCGACAGCGGCAGGTCCGGAATGCGGAATCCCAACTGGTCGCGGACCGCGTTCGACACGGCTGCCAGCGGCGCGACGATCGGAGTCTCCCCCACGCCCCGTACGCCGTACGGGTGGAACGGGTTCGGCACCCCGACGATCTCGGTGTCGATCATGGGCATATCGGACGCCTCCGGCACCC
Organism: Gammaproteobacteria bacterium; assembly: GCA_026706425.1. Classification (GTDB taxonomy): domain Bacteria; phylum Pseudomonadota; class Gammaproteobacteria; order Pseudomonadales; family Azotimanducaceae; genus VXYL01. The sequence continues at coordinate 470 of JAPOYW010000321.1, read as the reverse complement.
GGAAGTCAAGGAACCGGCGTCTTTGATGCCGTTGTCGTCGTAGATGTACTCCTCATTGAGCGCCCAGCCGGTTCCCTGCACCGCGCCGCGTAAGCATCTGGCCCTCGACATAGGACGGGTGGATGGCCCGGCCGGCGTCCTGCACCGCCGTGAAGCTCAGCACGTCGACCTTGCCGGTCTCGGTGTCGACGAGGGTGTCGGTGAGGTCGCAGACTGGCCCGACCCAGCAGCGGGGCTCCCGTTCGACCGGCGCCGCGGGCGATGTCCGCCAGCGAAAGCGGCTTCACGTCGGCGTGAACGTGCGCTCCCAAGGGTCGGTGTCCCATCAAGACTCCCAGGGGTGGGCGTCCCATCAATCCCCCGGCATCCGGCTAACGCGGCTCAAGAACCTGACCGGTGTTCACTCTTCATGGCTCGGCCACAACGCCCGACGGGCGTCGGCGATCCCCTTCGCGCGTTCCCGGGCAACG
>JAPOYW010000077.1 GCA_026706425.1 Gammaproteobacteria bacterium | reverse complement strand
CCGGGCTTGAAAATGGAGCCCTGACCGGAAAACGCGCCGTAGTAGAACCACAGTTCGTCGCCAACCACCAGGCAGACACCACCCGCCGCATGGATATAGCCGTAGTTCCAGCTTCCCCACCGGCGGCTAGCGCCGATAAAGGCTTCCCGGTGGGGTCGATGCCAATGGAACCCGTCGCGGCTGTAGGCCAGTTGCAGGTCGTTGATCTTCGGTCGGCCCAACTCCGCGGCGCGGGCGTTCTCGGGCCCGTGGAAGATCGCGAACGCGCCCAGCATGAGACTCTCGTAGGCGATGGCATTGAGGTCGTAGAGTTGCGGCGCAATGCCGACAAGCGGGTCCGGCCGGTCGAGGCGGTCGGTGCGAGCCCAGCGAACGGGGTCGTCATCGCACCAGCGGGCCGCGCGCAGGAAATCATCGTGTTCGTGGTAGGACCGGGCGCGCTGTTGCCATTTATGGCGGATGCTGAACACGAACTTGCGCCGAAACGGGTTGTGGAAAAACGTGGTGTTGTCGCCGGATGGCGAGGCCATCCCACGTTCCGTCCAGCGAATACCGTCCGGCGAGGTGTAGACCTTGCCGCCCTGGCTATGACCGATCCAGCGCCAATAGACGAACATCTTGAAGCGTTCTTCCGGCGCGGCGTCGTGGTCCAGCCAGACCATGACGCCGTCTCGAAGATGCCCCGGTGGGCGGGGGATCACGGCATTCGTGCCCGGGACGGCGGCTAGTTCCGGGCGTCGCCAGTTGATCCCGTCGTCGCTCGTTGCCATTGCCGCACCGTCGTACCAACCGGCTTGGTAGAAGAGCTTGAAGGTCCCGTCCGCCGGGTCGTACCAGGCACCGTCGTTGAACGGCGCCGCGACGGGGCATTGGCCGTGGTTCAGCTCCAACTCGGTCTCCGGCGAGAGCACCGGCGCGGCGTCGTGGACCTTGGCGGCGTGATAGACGCGCTTCAAGGTCGTGGACTCGATCAGGAAATCGTCGACGAACAACTGCCGGCCCACATCCACGGGAATGACGGCAGGAGGACTCGACAGGTAGGGAACCGGCAACGGGTCGTCGCCGATGTCGACGTGACCGGGCGGCCACTCGTCCGGGAACGCGATGCCGTTGTAGGAAGTCGTCATATCGTCCCTCATCGTCCCCTATTCGACGGCGCGCAGTCTGTCACATCTGTTATGGCGCGGTACGAGCGTGCTTCGCGCCTGACCTCGTCCGGCCTTCCCCAGCAAGGCCGACCCAAGGAGGTAAAGGGGACGTGTGTCCTCGAAGCGTCATCGTCAACCCGTTCCGGCGGGCCCGCTGGGGGAGCCATGACCGGGGCTGATTGGGGTGACCGATGACCGCACGCAAATCCCTCAAACGACTGGTTCGCGCACGCATGCGCAAGACGGGTGAGTCCTATTCGTCGGCTCGTCGGTACTTCCATACCGAGGACTACGAAATGACCAACGCAACCAACAAACTGCAACCAGACCTGTGGCCGGATTGGGTCCAGGGCCATCCGTGGCTCGTCTCATTCCTCACGAAGGCAGAGGCCGAGGCCCGCAACCGCGGCGACACCCGATGCGACCACTTCCACGTCGCACTTGCTTTTCTCGGACTCGGACCGCCGGTATCCGCGTGGCTGGAGACGCTGGGGCTCGACGCGCGGGAAGCCCGGGAAGATACCGTCGAGATCCTGGGAATGAACGCCGAGGTGACATTCGGTGCAAACCGTCACGAGGCATCAATGGCGAGAGGCGAACGAGCGCGTGCAGCGCGGCGCAGCGACAACCCGGTCGCCGAGTGTCCCCTCGAGTCGGTGCTCTGCGCCATCTGACAGGCATCTCGTCGACCGAGGACACGTCCTACGACGTTCGAGTCGATGACGCCAGGGAGTGGATGCGGAGTCTCGCTGCGTCGCATGGCGCGGATCCCGCAGTGTCCCCCTACGACATCCACCGGCCGCGGCCCTAAGTCAGGCCCACGCTTCGGCATCGAACTTCTCAGCCGTGCTGGTTCCGCTCCGTGCCCTGCTGGAAATACCTGCCAAAACGGTTGGCAAAGAAAGTCCTTCAGGCGAATCTGCTCTGGCGAAACGACGACTCCGGCGCCCTCTCGGCGGTGCCCGGCTCCCACCACTGGCTCGACCGCGAGCCGCCTCCGCTGCGCCACGAACCATTGCCCGGGGAGCAGACGCTGCGGCTACCGGCCGGCAGCATGGTGATCATTCACTCGAACCTCTGGCACCGGGCTCTGTCCACACGCACGGGGAAGCGTCGCGTGCTCATCTTGTCCTACACGCCCTGCTGGTTGCGCGAGTCGCCCACGGCGGCCCGGCGCCCGACGACGGTCTGACACGCAAGCTAATCGCCGATGGCGACGAGGAAATCCGAGAGCTGCTTGGCCTCACGGGGCACTCGTAACGGCTCCTTTCCGCCGGCGGTCAACGCGACCACACCCGACATTGCCTTGACGGCAGCCTCGATTTCCCGCGCACCGACGGCCATTCGATGTCGCGGATTATGAGTGGCATCGGTTCCGCCTCGCGTTGTCGAACCACACTAGGTGCGCCGACGGACACACCGGGACGAGGCAAGCCTGTACGCTAGGCTGTTCTATTCGGCAGCGGGACGGGACAAGCCCGTCCCCTACGGCCGTGATTCGACAATTGGGCGGTATAGCCCGAACCCGACGAGGAGCCATCATGAACATTACGGACATTCGTACCGTTGTAGCCCGCGTGCCGGTCGAGAAACCCACCGCTATCGCCACGCGACAGCTTGGGGCACGGGAGTACATGCTCGTCTGGATCGACACCGATGCGGGTCAAACGGGCATCGGTTATACCTACGCGGGGACGGTCGCCGGCGGGGCAACCTACGAGTTCGTGCAGGATGCGTTCCGTCCCCTGTTGCTCGGGCAGGACCCACGACTCGTCCAGGGACACTGGGCCGCAATGTACCAGGAAGTGCTGCTGGCCGGTCGGCGGGGTGCTGCGCTCAGGGCAATATCGGCCCTCGACATCGCCCTGTGGGATCTCCTGGGCAAGATCGCCGGACTACCGCTCTACCGTCTCCTCGGAGGCTGGGCCGACGAGGTGCCGGCCTATGCCTCGGGCGGCTACTACCGGCCCGGCGACCCACTCGACAACGTCCGCGACGAAATCCTGTCCTACAAGACACTCGGTTTCACGGACTTCAAGATCAAGGTCGGCGGTGCCGCCTTCGACGTCGACGTCGCGCGGATACGCACCGCACGGGAGTCCATTGGTCCAGCGGGACGCTTGGCATTGGATGCCAACAACGCCTGGCGGTGGCCACACGATGCGATCCGCTTTGCGCGGGCGGTCGAAGACTGCGACATCTGGTGGTTGGAGGAACCGCTGTCCCCCGATGACATCGCAGGCCACGCCGAGATCGCGCGTACCCTTGATATGCCAGTGGCGACCGGGGAAATCCACTCGACCCGGTGGGATTTCCGCGACCTCATCGCACAGCAGGCGGCAGATATCCTCCAACCCGATGCCGGCGTCCTGGGCGGTGTCACGGAATGGCTGAAGGTGGCGCACACCGCCGCGTCCTTCAATCTGCCGGTGGCGCCCCACTGGCACGCGAACTTGCACGCCCACCTCGTGGCGGCGGCGCACAACAGCATCACCGTGGAGTACTTCGCGCTCGAGCAGGACATCTACAACTTCGAGCGCCTAGTGACACCCGAGACGCGTTTGCGAATCGCGGACGGTCGCATCTTGCTGGCAGACCGACCGGGACTCGGAATGGAGTTCGACGACGAGGCGATCGCCCGATGGCGAGCGCGCTGATCCACCCACGCAATCAACCGGCAGGGGCAGGTTCGGGACGAGACGCACCTCGGCACCGCGCTGTTGTCGTGGTTCGCTAACCGGCGACGGTCTGCAGTTCGACGAAGCGCCGGTAGTGCCCGTCCGGCAACGCCATCAGCTCTTCATGGCTACCCGACTCGCGCAGTCGACCGTCCTCGAGGAACACGATCTTGTCCGCGCAGGCGATGGTGGATAGACGGTGCGCGATGATGATTACCAACCGGTCGCGGGCCGCCTCCTTGAGCGACTGCACGAGGTATTCCTCGGTTTCCGGATCGAGGGCGGAGGTCGGTTCGTCGAGGATGAGGATACGCGAGTCGCGCAGGAGGCCCCGGGCGATCGCGAGGCGCTGCTTCTGGCCGACGGAGAGCTTGCTCATGCTGGTACCGAGCCTGGTGTCGTAGCCGTCGGGCAAGGCGACGATGAAGTCGTGGGCACCGGCGATCCGCGCGACGCGTTCGACCTCTTCCGCGCTGGCATCCGGTTTGCCGAAGCGGATGTTGTCGGCGATGGAGTCCGAGAACAGCTGCGTCTCCTGGAACACGTAGGTCACCTG
>JAPOYW010000012.1 GCA_026706425.1 Gammaproteobacteria bacterium | reverse complement strand
CGACTGCCGTCCCGTTCCAGTTCGTCGACCAGGCGACCGCCCTTGGAGACCACGACGGAGTCGTGACCGGCAGCAGTAAGCGCTTGGGCAACCTCCAGCGTCCCCTTTTCGACCCCGCCGCCTTCCAGAGCCGGCAGAACCTGGACGACCTTCACGATTCCCCCTATTCGGCGCGCAGTTGCGCGGGAGGTCGGCACACTTGCGCGGAGCACCGCGCGGCAGTGTAGTGCCCTTTACGCTCTTGATACCATGACCGCAGATGCCAAGCCGACGGGAATTCATCGCCTTCACGGCAACGGCGAGCGCCGTGGCGGGGTTTGCCTGGCGTCCCCTGGCACGGACCGGACAGGACCATCTTCTGCCGGTTGCCGATCTTGCGACGGGCGAGCCCCTGCTGCGCTTGCCGCCCGGGTTCAGCTACATCTCGCACGGCTGGCGCGGCGATCCCATGGCAGACGGCAACCGGGTGCCAGGGGCACACGACGGCATGGGTGCCTTTTCGCAGGACGACGGCCGCACCGTCGCCCTGGTCCGCAACCACGAGATCATACGGGGTCGCGTCATCGGCGATGGCGATGTGCCCGTATACGACGCCCGGGGCGGAGGCGGCACCACGACACTCGGGTTCGACATCGTCAAGGGCGAATGGATGGAGTCCAGTGTGTCGCTGGCCGGCACGGCCAGGAACTGCGCGGGCGGGCCGACGCCCTGGGGTAGCTGGCTGACCTGCGAGGAAGAGGTGATCGACGCCGGAACGGGAGGTTGGGAGCGTTCCCACGGCTTCGTGTTCGAGGTGCCGTCCGCCGGGGTCGGCGACATCCGCCCGTTGACCGGACTGGGTCGATTCGAACACGAGGCTGCGGCCATCGATCCCAAGACGGGGATCGTCTACCTGACCGAAGACGAAGCAGGGAGCGGCCTCTACCGGTTCGTCCCAGCCGGCACGAACACGGGTCCGGAGAGTCTTCGCGGCGCCGGTCGCCTGCAAATGCTGGCCATCGACGGTCGGCGTAACTTCACCGGTCGATGGCCGGTGGGCCTGAATCTGCCGACCGCCTGGGTCGATATCGACGACCCCGAGGCCCGCCGGGTGTCGGTGTTCCGGCAGGGGTACGCAAGGGGCGGCATGCGTTTCAAACGTCTGGAGGGGTGCTGGTGGGACGACGGACACCTGTACTTCGTTTCGACGACGGGGGGACGGGCCGGTTGCGGCCAGGTTTGGGAGTTGGACGCAACACTGGATCGCCTTCGGCTGATCTATGAATACCCGGGACGGGAAGCCCTCGACTGTCCGGACAACATCGCGATGGTGAACAACGGCGCACTGATGATCTGCGAGGACGGCGACGGCCACAATCGCCTGTCGATGCTCACTCGCGGCGGCATGGTGGTTCCGGTCGCCGAGAACAACGTGGTTCTGGACGGCGTCAAGGGGTTCAGCGGCGACTACCGGGGAGGCGAATGGTGCGGCGTCTGCCGGACCGGCGACTGGGTGTTCGCGAACCTGCAGTCGCCGGGCCTGACGCTTGCCATTACCGGGCCCTGGGATGACTGGTTGAAGGGGTTGCAGTAACCGAACGGCGGACCGCGCGCCCGCATTCAATCACGACCGCAACATTGTTCTCGGGCGCTCCTCGTTGCAGTAACCGAACGGCGGACCGCGCGCCCGCATCGCTATGTCCGGTAGATGTCCGGTTCGTCCGGCAGGCGGAAGCGTTTGTACTCCCATTGGTACTGGGCCGGATCCCGGGCGACGATGGTCTCGATGGCGGCATTGATCGCCCGCGCACCCACGGCCGGGTCAGGGTCGCGAACGGCGTCGGCGACGGCCTCCAGACGGATCGCGAAGCCCCCGGGCACACGGGTCGCCGTGCCGATGACCACATCGGCGTTGACGCGCCGCAGGAGCTTGGAGACCAGCGACATCGTGAGCGCAGGGCGGCCAAAGAACGGCACCGCCACCGAAGACTCGGTGCTCGGAACCTGGTCCGGCAGGATCGCCACCAAGCCGCCGTTGCGAAGCGCTCTGACCAGTTGGCGTAGACCCGCCACCGAGTTGGGGGTGGCACGGCTGCCCAACCGGCCCCGGGCGGAGGTCAACGCTCGGTCAACGACCTCGTTGCGTGGACGCTGGTAGAGCGCCGTCAGGGTCTCATAGGTGTTCAGGTAGTAGCCCAGGTATTCCCAGTTTCCGAAGTGCGGAATCAATACCAACGCGCCGCGACCAGCAGCACGCCGGACCAGCAGATCCTCCCCGTCGACCCTCTTGCGAAGTCCGGTCAGGCGTTGCAGCGGCCAGGTCCACATGGCGGCGGCTTCGAACAGGGTCATCCCCGTCTGGGCGAGGCTTCGGCGAACCAGCTGTCGGCGCCAGGCCGGATCCCGATCCCCGTAGGCCAGATCGACGTTGACGCGAGTAACCCGCGCTGCACGGGAATTGCCGAGGGAAGTCAGCCTGCCGGCGACGGTGCCCAGCCAACGCAGGGTGCCGAGCCCGAGCCGGGAAAACACCCAGGCCGCCCCATGCACGGCAAGGATACCGAGGCGAACGCCGACTTGCGAACTCCGCCCAGCCATGTCGTTGGGTCAGGTGGCGGGCCAGGCGCCGATGATGGCTCCCATGATGATCGAATAGGCCACCCGGTAACCGGCCTGGATCGCCCAGAGCTTCCATCCCCAGCCGCAGAAGGCCGTGTCGGAGGCCATGGAAGCGGCGATGAAGCCGACGCCCGTGACCAATCCGAGCACGGCGCCATTCGCGACCCCAGTCATTCCGAGCCCACCCATCAACGCGGCGACCACTACGCAGGTCGCAAGCGCGGCCACGAAACTGACCACAAACGGTGTGGGCGAGGGCTGGATCTCATCCTCGGTCTTGCCGAGGGCGGCCAGCCAGGCCTTGCCGAATACGGGCCCGTACCAGACGTAGCCAAGCGCGAACGCGGCGGCGGTCGCGACGAGGATCGCCCACCAGTTCAGACCGGCGAAGTCGAGCATGTTGAGTCTCCCTAACGGCTTGATAGTGGATTGAAGTATCGCAGTATTGTCTGGGCCTCGGGGCAACGGCGTATATTTGCCACGTCGCCAATGCGCGGGGTCGAATGGACATTGCCGAACCGGGAACCTACCCGAACACCGACGCAGCCACTTTCGTGCTCGTCGCCCGATGATGAGGGGTAGACAATTCAAGTGGTGGCGGGCGAACGATCCGACGGGGCGCTCCGTTCACGAATTCCGACTGCTCCGCGCGGGTACCGAACGTCCCGTCACGGGTGCCTTGTGGTCGCCGCCGCACGGAGCGTCGGCTGGTCCATTGGTGCTTTTCGGACACGGCGCCTCCGGTGACCGATACCAGGCCCGATCTGCCACCTGGCGGCGCGGTTCGGGCGAGCAGGGTGCTTTGCGCTCTCCATCGACGGCCCGGTGCATGGTCTCCGTCAGGTCGGACCGGGAGGCCGCCAGGCGCTCGGCGATGAGATGCGTCGCGAGACCTTCATCGACGACATGGTGGGGGATTGGCTCGCGGCATTGGCGGCAGCCCGGGAGCACGCGACCATCGGCGACATTGGGTATTTCGGGTTGTCGATGGGCTCGATATTCGGCATTCCCACGCTTGCCGAACTGACCGACGTCAGGGCAGCCGTGCTCGGCCTTCTCGGCACTACCCGGGCCGGCCGGCCATTCGCCGATCGAGTGTTCCGGGATGCGGCAGCGATCCACTGCCCGGTGCTATTCCTGATGCAACTCGAGGACGAGCTCTTTCCCCGGGACGGTTATCTCGAACTGTTCGACGCCTTCGCGAGTGACGACAAGCGAATCCACGCGAACCCGGGTTTGCATCCCGAGGTACCCGGGGAGGAGATTGACTTCTCCCTCCAGTTCCTGCGCCGTCACCTCGCCTTAACTGACCAAGGACCGCTACTCAATGTTCGTGCGGGTCGTAGTACGCGTCCGGCGCAACTCTCGTCATAGTCCAGGATCGTCGGTCGCTCCATCAGCGGCCGGTGCGGCCAGAAATCGGCGCCCGCCGTGTGCAGCACGCTGCGGTTGTCCCACACGGCGATGGCGACGGCACCCCACCAGAACCGACAGGTGTGGGCCGCCCTTCCTGGAGCTTCATCCGCCGCCGCAGCGCTTCTCCTCGTCCTCCGGCACGCCGTGTTGTTCGGCGAAGCAGCGCACAAACTCGCATCCGGATGTATGGCAGTCCCGTGTGGCGGGCGATGGTCGAGAAAGCCATTCCTCGACCCCAACTGTGGACATGTCGATCTCCCTTCCTTGGACAACTGAAACGACACCGTGTTAGGGTCTGGTCGATTCACTAGTGTAGCGTCGCATAAATAGGTTGACTATACTTCCGATGCGGCGCATGGTGTCCGACGGGAAACACGACGGATGCTGG
>JAPOYW010000162.1 GCA_026706425.1 Gammaproteobacteria bacterium | reverse complement strand
CGGACATCCCGCGCCTCCGCGAGATTGGCATCGAGGGCGTCTTCCAGCCCGGCACGCCGATGCAGACCATCGTCGACTACATCAGCGAGCACGTCCGCCCGGGCCGGGGCGGGGAGGCGCCGCCGCAAGCCGGCGCCTCGGCCTGATTCGCGCGCGACCCACGGCCCTCCGTCCGCGGCTTCACCCGGCGACCGCGGTCGCGTGGACGACGGTCGCCGTGCAGCGCGGCTCCGGCACGGGCTCGCCGTGTTCGCGCAGGCTCTCGACGTGCAGCCGGATTGCTTGCCGAATCTCGCGTACCGCCTCTTCCCGGGACGCCCCGGTCGCCACGCAGCCGGGCAGATCCGGAACGTAGGCAGTGTAGTTCCCTGGCGCCTTTCTCGACCACGACGGTGAACTCCACCAGGTTCACTCCTTCAGGGCCCGCCTGCTTCATGACGCTCGCCCAGGACCCTCGTGGCAGATCATCGCCCGGCTTGCCGGGTCGACAGCCCACCGCCTATCGGGTCTTGCCGGCGGCCCTTGTCCGTTATCCGGGGCGCCGAACGCCATAGCTCAGTGGCGGGTGAAGTTGCCCCGGTTTCGTGGACTGAAGTTGCCCCGGTTTCGTCGCGGTCACTGCCGAACCAGATTCGGCGGCTGCGTGAGCGTCGTCATGAGACTCTCGAGAACGCGCAGAGATCCGTCGCAGGAATTGCAGTAGAGGCCGGTCGTGAACAAGAACCCATCGGCCTTCGGAGTACGTGCTACGGCCGGATGCAGGAAGTCGAAGCTCCCGCGGCCCTCGATCTCGGTGTTCAGCTGGACGGGGTGTCCAAGAACCCGTTCGACGATTCTCGCGTCGCTTATCGCGTCCGGGGGGCGGGCAAATCCGTGGTCGGTGTCATGGGAGCGGAACGCGATCCGGTTTCTGCTCAAGGAGACCTCACCGACACAGAATCCGGGCCGCAAACCCCAGCCCCCATGGCGATGCTTGACCTCCAGAAGGACCCGCTCGCCCAGGGCGATCGCCCGTTCCAACGGAGCGATGCTCTCGATGTACTTTCCCTGCCGGTAGAGTGCCTGTCCGAGCAACAGGTGTGCCGCAGCTTCGTCAGGATTGACGCGCAACGCCCGTCGCGCCACCTCCGCGGTTTCCTGGAAGTCCGCGGTCGTGAGCCGCCGCCCGGCCGGTTCCACCAAGCCTGGTGCCCCCTCATCCCACCGGCGGGCGGCCGCCTCGCGCTCCGATTCCGCCTTCCGCCGAACAGCGAGTAGCAGGGCCTCCTCGCCTGCCGCCACGAGCGTGGTCGCCGCGGACTCGTCCAGATAGCCGGTCGCCTTCGCATCCGACACCGCCTGCCACGCCCTGAGAGCCGCCCGCGTGCGCGGCCCGAACCGGCCGTCCGCCCCGCCCGTGTCGAATCCGGCCGCCAGCAAGCCTCCCTGAATCAGGCGGCGTGCGTCCCGGCCCAGTCCCAGCGCCTCCTCCAGCCCTGCCGCGGCGATTTCTTCCTCATCGACAAGGTCCGCCGTGCCACGCTCGGAGACGTGCGCAGGCTCCGTCTCGGGCCCCGCGGGCTCCGGAAGACCGCCGGCGAACGGATTCTCGGGATTCCACGGCGGTGCGGGCCGCGCCTGCGCAGGTCCTGCCGCCGCCCCGCCCCCACTGGCAGGGAAGCGCTCCGGCGTTCCCCCGTCTTGCAGCCAGACGGCGCCGATCAGGAGCATGGCCAGCACCAGCGCCCCACCCATCAGCCCCGCCGACATTGAGTTCGTGGCCACCACCGCCCGCGTGGTCGATGCCTCCTCGTGTCTCTTGGGCAAGTCCTTCGACGGTGGCGCGGAACCGACGCCGCGCGAACTCCGCGGCGGCCGGGCGACCGACGGACGCGACGGCGTACCCGACCCCAGGATGACAGCCAGCTCGCCTGCGGTGCCGAACCGATCGTTCGGTGACTTGGCCAGCAACCGGTCCAGAACGTGCTGCCATTCCGCCAACGCCGCCGGCAGTTTCGGCACCGGATCGTTGACGTGTGAGTACGCCACTGCCAGCAGGTCAGTCGCATCGAACGGCAGGCGCCCCGTCAGCATCTCGTGGAGCATCACGCCCAGCGAGTACAGGTCGCTTCGGCCATCCACCGTCTGGCCTCGCACCTGCTCCGGGCTCATGTAGTGTGGCGAGCCGAGACTCGTCCCCGTCGCCGTCATCCGTGTCCCCGACGACAGAGCGCGCGCGATCCCGAAGTCGGTGAGGTGCGGGGTGCCTTCCCCGTCGAACAGGATGTTTTCCGGCTTCACGTCCCGGTGTACGAACCCGCTACGGTGCGCGTAGTCCAGCGCCCGGGCGATGGCCGTCGCCACCGCCTGCGCCTCCTCCGGCGGTATCCCCGTCGGGTGTGCCCGGATGCGCGTCTTCAGGTCCCCGCCCGGCATCAACGCCATGGTGTAGAAGTGCTGACTCGCGTCCTGGCCGAACTCGTACACGGTGATGATGTTGGTGTGGGTGAGCCCTGCTGCCGCCCGTACCTCCTGCTTGAAGCGCTCGACCCGCTCGGGGTCGCTGGCGAACTCGGGGGGCACCGCCTTGAGGGCGACCTCGCGACCGAGGCGCTCGTCCTCGGCGTGGTACACGTCGGCCATGCCGCCGCGGCCCAGGCGGCCGATGATGCGGTAGTGCCCGAGGCGCGTGTTGATCTCCAGAGTCATCGAGGTTCTTGCGCCTGTGGCCGTCACCGGCTCAGCGTCCCGGACAGCTCGAAGGTGGCGCAGCGTTCCGTGGAGACGTCTTCCTCCCAGCGCACCCTGCGCCCCGTGAACGTTATGTTGGTCCTCGTTGTGCTGATCCTCCCGCAGGCTTCGTGCACCACCCCCGTGGCCGCGCCGCCGGCAGTTGGTATGAAGAACCCCATCTCGTTGATGGTCCCCCGAAAGGCGGCTACTTGAGCCGCCTTGCCCAGCAGGGTGATGGAGCCGGTGACGGTCAACTGCGCCCCGGCCTGAGCGACATGGAACCTTGCGGTACCCTGGAATCTGTCGGTTGGCACTTGCACGATGAGCGGCCCGGTGTAGGTGCCGGCGACCTCTGGAATCCGCGACGTGGGTGCGGTGGGGCCATCCCCGCAACCGGCGAGTACACAGACAGCAAGCACAACGGCGAATCGACGCATAGCGAGCAAATCCTCCTCGGATTGTCCCAGGCGGCGGACCAGGCCGGCGCCGCGCAGCTTCCGGAGGACCTCGCGGACGCGGACGACGCGCGGCCCTGAGCCGGGCCGCGGAGAGACTGGGTCGCCTGGGCCATCCAGGTCAGGATTGCCCGGGACGACGGTTCGGGCGCGGCTCCTGCCGCGCTCACGTGCACAGGGCGTTGTGGTCTGCGAGCGCCATGTCGAAGAGCTCACCTTCGGTTATCGTGTCGCTGGGATGGTTGATGGTGTGGGTGCAGCCCCCCGGGAATGTCACCGTGTACGTTGTCTCACCCCCAGCGACTCGATCGAGGCTCTGATCGTCGATTGGCTGCGGGCCACTGTCAGTGACCTTCACGATGCGAACGTCGCTGCGTTCTGGTTTGGTTCCCATGACTGCCTCCCTGAAGCGCCTGACCGAACTGGCGCGCCGGTCGCACCGGCCCGAACCCTGGCGGGCCTCGGCGGATTGAAGTAGCCGCCTGCCCACAAGACGCTCGGGAGCCCCAAAAGCGGACGGTTCAGTCGGCGGCGAGTTCTGTTGCAGAGAAGAACCGACCGGCGGCGGCTGCCGACCCGCGGTGGCGCATTTGCGGAGCGGGGCCCCGGCAGTCGCGCCGGCGCCCTGGGGTCAGATCAGCTGGCGCTTCGCGAGCTCCGCGAAGACCCCGTCGCGCGCGAGGAGGTCGTCGTAGCGGCCGCTCTCGGCAATCCGCCCCCGGTCGAGCACGTGGATCCGGTCCACGTCGCGGACCGTGCTGAGGCGGTGGGCGATCACGATGCGGGTGATGCTGAGCTTGCCGAGCGCGTCCTGCACGTTGGACTGGGTGTGGTTGTCGAGGGCGCTGGTCGCCTCGTCGAGCAGCAGGACGCGGGGCTTGCGGGCCAGCGCGCGGGCGATGAGCAACCGCTGCCGCTGCCCCCCGGAGAGCCCGCCCCCGCCCTCGTGCAGCATCGTGTGCAGCCCCATCGGCATCGCCCGGACGTCGTCCTCGAGACCGGCGGCGCGGACCGCGTCCCAGACCTCGTCGGGGGTCAGCCGGGAAGAGCCGGCGACGTTGTTCCGAATCGTGTCCGCCGCGACCTGGCCGTCCTGCAGGACCACGCCCAGATGACGGCGAACCGCCTCCGGATCGAGGTTCAGGAGGTCGTGGCCGTCGAACAACACCGCGCCTGAATCGGGGTGCTCGAAACCGAACAGCAGCCGGTAGATCGTCGACTTCCCGGAGCCGGAGGGGCCGACGATG
>JAPOYW010000132.1 GCA_026706425.1 Gammaproteobacteria bacterium | reverse complement strand
AGCTGCTCGGGCGGAGTCGTGTCGACGACCCGCACGGTGTGGGAGGCGCATCCGGCCACTAGCGCGGCAACGGTGAACGCCGCGGTGAAGCGGGCCCGGACCCCGCGGTCGCGGAGCAACCGGCGGCGCTCTTCGACGACTCGACGACCGGGTTTCACAATCCGGACTTGTAGCGCCGGTACTCTTCCCACAGTTGCTCGCGCAATTCGGGGTCGGTTTCCGCCATGGCGGCCTCGCGAATTTGGCGCGCGACCACGTCATCGTCCCGGGCATCGGGTTGGTCTGGCGGAAGGGGCAGCGGCGGTTGCGACCCGGTCGGTTCGGCAACGGGCGGCGCTGGAACGGTGCTCCCTTCGGCTGCACTGCCCCGGCTTGGTCGGGGTTGGCTCCCGACGGTGGTGACCCGCTCGTCCAGGATTTCGCCGTCTAGCTCTTCGAGGGCGCGCTCCAATGCATCGACCTGGCTTTCCCGTTCGTCCCCGTCGGGATCGGTACCCGCGTTCTCGCCAGCGCCCCGCTCCGGACCGCCGATGTCGTCGCCGCCCTCGTTGCTGACCTCCCAGCCGTTGTCCGGGTTGCCGGTTTCACTATCGTTGTCGCCACCGGTCGGGGGTTCCAGGCCGCCTTGGCTCGGATTTCCGCCGCCGTCACCGCCACCGGCGGATGGCCGCGACGCGGATGGCGACGGCAACGAGGGCGACGGCAGCGACGAGGACGGCGACGGGATCGGCGATGACGTCGGTGAAGGCAGGCTTGGGGGCGACGGTATGGGCGGGGGCAGCGATGAGGTCGGTATCTGTGGCGTGCCGCCCGGGGCGCCGGGGAAAGGACTCGGTATTGTCCCCCGTTGCGAGGACGGCAGAGGAACTTGACAGCCGGTCAATGCCGACCCAAATACGAAGGCGACAACACCGATTGCCAATTGCCGGATCGATGGCTTCAAGGACGAAAGCGAACGACTCATCTGCAATCTCCTAAGAGGACCCCGTGGGGGTTGTCCGGCCGGGAGCCGAGTCGGTGTAACGTGCGTCCAACGGCGCACCATACCTGACCCCGCCGCTCCGTCGAGGCGCCTGCAGGCCGGAAAATCCACAGCGGCGCCTTGCCGGCCGGCCGGGTCTCGGCACCGGCCTGTTCATTGGAACCGTCGTCGGGCGGAAAGTCCTCGGTCGGGTAGTACATGAACTCGTGGCTCACCCGGACATCTTCCGTGGCAAGCGTGGTCTGACCGTCGAAGGCGGGGCGATAGCGCGCTCGGCGCACGGCGCGCCGCACCTTGACGTCCATGAGGTCCTGCGGCTCGGAGTGGAGGGTCGCTATGCTGCTCACGCCACCGGATTCGTCGACCCGAAAGGACAGCTCCACCACACCGCTGCGGGGACGACCGGCCGGAATCCGATCGCTTTCGGGATCGCCGGGCAACGGAAGATACAGGGGCTTCGGGGAGTCGAAGATCTCGGCAAGTTGATCGGGCATCGATTGCATCAGTTCCCAGACATTTCGATAGAGCGTCGTTGCCCGGTCGTGCTTCCCGAACACCAGGTACCAGTCGCCGAGTTCCAGCATCGCGCGTGCAACGGCTTCTTGGGTAGCCTCTTCGCTTGCCATGGTGACCTTGACCACCTCGATCAGCGCGCGTTCGCCCTTGGCGAAGTTGTTGATCGCGGGCATGGTGCCGTAGCGGTAGCCAACGGGCTGACTGGAACCGGGCTTTTTCTCGCGCTGGTAGGGCGGGAAGCGTTCGCTTCGGTAGGTTGCCGCCACGCCACGCAGCGCCCTCAGCCGGTTTGGATCGTCTGCGGGAAGCGTTTCTCCGGCCAACGACAAGGCGTGGTCGTAGAGTCCGCGTGCCGAGAAGATGTTGTAGTTGACGAGATACCAGTCGGCCAGGGCGAAGATTCCGGGAAGCAGCATCGGGCTACCGCCGCCGTAGCTGCGCAGGAGCACGTCGTAGGCGTATTCGTGCCGACGATTGGCCTTGGCAACATTGCCCTTCGCGGCGAGCACGTTGGCTTCCCGGTAGACGATGTCGACCTGGCTCGGATGGTGCAGACCGCGGTTTACCCGGGTGATGTGTACCGCGCGGTCGTACGCGCCGAGCGCCCCTTCCCGGTCGCCGACCCCGGCCAGCGCGTCGCCGAGGATGGCCAACGGTCGGGCCAGCTCGATGTTGTAGCGGCTCGACCGGCGTTCGATCTTCTCGATCTCGAGTTCGATGATGTTGATCGCTTCCGGATACTCGCCGATCTCGACAAGGCCCTCCGCATTGTCCACCGGCCCCGCGCCCTCGTCGATCAAGAGCTCGTCCGACCGGGGCGCGATGCCCGATTCGCCAACGGTGGTCGACGGCGATTGCGCCAATGTGTAATGCGCGATGACGGCGCTGATGGCGAAGCCGGCAATCGCGGTGGGTTGTTTGAACACGTCGCAGTCCTGGCTGATCCGATCTGCCGTGGCGGGCCAAAGGTTCCTTCGAATCGAGTGTCCGCGCGCGACGTAGCGCAGTCAAGGTGTTTTCGCTTGGCCAAAGGCTGCCGATTCAGCTTCCGTTCAGCTTCGTGTCCGCCACTGCGCCCTCGGCCCGCGGGGATTGTACGGCTCGACGGTCGGCTCGGGGCCTCCAGCAGCAAGCCTGGATGCACCTGCATCGTCGTTTCGCTACCATCTCGCGCCTTGAAAAAATCGAAGGAACCGGTACGTCGATGCACACGACGGACCACGCAATCGACGCAGTCGGGCTCGAGTGTCCGGAACCGCTCATGATCCTGCGCAACAAGGTGCGGGGCATGGCCGTGGGGGACATCGTTTCCGTCGTGGCGACGGATCCCTCAACGGTGCGGGACTTCACGAATTTCTGCCGTTTCATGGGCCATGAATTGGCAGACTCCTCCAAGGACGGGGATCGATACCGGTTCACTATCCGCAAACGTGGCGGGCCCGACCGCTAGCACGCCTTGCCAGGCGGCCACGCGGACGCACGCGATGGGCTTGCTCTAGCCGGCATGGCTGAACGTTGCGAAGCCGTGGTGATCGGCGCCGGGGTGATCGGGCTCGCGGTTGGCCGGGAACTGGCACGTGCGGGTCGGGAGGTGTTGGTCCTCGAACGCCACGAGCTCATCGGTTCGGAGATATCGAGCCGCAACTCCGAGGTTATCCACGCAGGCATCTACTATCCGACGGGATCGGTCAAGGCGCAGACGTGCGTGCGGGGCAAAGCGCTTCTCTACAAGCACTGCGAGACCTACAACGTTCCCTACCAGCGCCTCGGCAAAATCATCGTGGCGACGGCGCCAAGGCAACTCGAAACGCTCCAGGCCTATCAGCGCCAAGCGCTCGTCAACGGGGTAGGGGAGCTTCCATGGATGACCCGCGCCGACATCGAGGCCCTCGAGCCCGAGGTGGAGGCTGTCGCGGGCGTGTACTCGGAGTCCACCGGAATCATCGACAGCCACGCCTTCATGTTGAGCCTGCTCGGGGACATCGAAGCCGCCGGCGGTGCGATCGCCTATCTGACCGAGGTGACGGGGCTCACGCAGGCCGCCGCCGGCGTCCGCGTTCGCTGCGGCGATTTCGACCTCGACGCGGACATCGTGATCAATGCCGCGGGACTTGCGGCCCCGGCCCTGGCGGCGCGGCTCGGGGGCAACCATGCCGGCTACTACGCCAAGGGCCACTACTACACGCTGTCCGGGGGGTCGCCGTTTCGGCCCCCACTCTCCCCGGTGGCCGCGCCCGGAGGGCTCGGCGTGCATGTCACCCTGGACATGGCAGGGCAGGCCAGATTCGGGCCCGACGTGGTCTGGCAGGATGACGAGGACTACGGTTTCGATGGTGGTCACTTCGAGGCATTCGTCGATGCCATCCGCCGCTACTATCCGGACCTCGACGAGTCGCGGCTGAATCCGGGATACACGGGTATCCGTCCGAAGCTCGCGCCCCGGGGTGAACCGGCATCGGATTTCGTGATCGAAGGGCCGGCGGATCACGGCATACCCGGGTTCGTCAGTCTGCTGGGCATCGAATCGCCTGGCCTGACCGCGTCGCTAGCAATCGCCGAACGGGTCGCGGAAGTGCTGGCCGTTTAGGGGTCTCGCGCCTCTTGAATGCCACTTGGGACACGCTCCAAGGTATCGAATGTACCGGTCTGTCGCGCTCGCCGCCGCAGGGATTCTGGACAGATCATGTGTAGGCAAGACCGGACAGGTCGATTTGCGGAGACACCCCACCATGGTGCACTGTGACGCAGGTTGACACCCGGGTGAGCTATCGCAGGCTGTGCACCGTCGACGCAAGCAAGTGGTTTCCAGTCATTGCTGTCCCACAAAGTAGGTGAAAAGAATACGGCCTGAACGCTCCCTGAGGTATGATTGGTTTTTCCCGAAATCAATCAGAAACAAGGATGTTCAGGCCATGGC
>JAPOYW010000538.1 GCA_026706425.1 Gammaproteobacteria bacterium | reverse complement strand
TGAAGAAGGACACGAGGCTCGGGAGCCGTCTCGCGGAGGTGCACAACGGTAGTTCGCTCTTCACAGGCGACGCGGGCCAGGGCGAGAGCAACATCCGGCGCTGGATTATCGAGAACGACTGGCTCGAGGCCATCGTCGCCCTGCCGCTCAACCTGTTCTACAACACCGGCATCGCGACGTACGTGTGGGTGCTGACGAACCGCAAGCCCGCGGCCCGACGTGGGAGGGTGCAGCTCATTGACGCGACCGCGTGGCATCAGCCCCTGCGAAAGAACCTCGGCAAGAAGAACTGCGAACTGGGGGACGAAGACATCGAGCGCATCTGTCGCGCTTTCCTCGACTTCGAGGAGACGGAGCAGAGCCGGATCTTCAACAACGACGCGTTCGGCTACTGGAAGGTGACGGTCGATCGCCCGCTGCGGATCGAGGGCGTCGATCCCGAGCGGGCCTACAAGGCGTCCGAGATCAAGGAACTGCAGGAGCATGGCGCGCGCAGCGAGAACGCCCCGCCGGTGATCAGGCGCATCCACAAGCGGGGCACGGAAGCCGATCCGCTACGGGGGCTGTTCGAGGCCACGATCAGTGGCACGTCCACCGTGGTCGAATACGAGCCAGACACGGACCTACGCGACACGGAGCGGATTCCGTTGCAGGAAGACGGAGGCATCGACGCGTTCCTGCGCCGGGAAGTACTCCCGTACGCCGCAGACGCTTGGTATCGACCGGATCGCGTGAAGATCGGCTACGAGATCAGCTTCAACCGGTACTTCCACAACCCTGAACCGATGCGGCACCTCGACGAGATACGAGCCGACATCCTGGCCCTCGAGAAGGAGACCGCAGGCCTGCTCGACGATGTGCTCATGGTGCGGGAACCGAGGGCGAGCTACATCGCCAGACCTAGGATCTATGTGGACACGTCGGTGATCGGGGGATGCGAGGACGACGAGTTCCGCGACGACTCCCGCCGACTGTTCGAGGACTTCATGACGGGCCGCGCGACGCTCGTCCTGTCGGACCTGACCGTAGATGAGTTGGCGGACGCCCCTGCTCGAGTACGGGAAGTCCTGGATCTGGTTCCGGAGGGGTATAAGGACCTCCTGGAACAGACTGACGAGTCGGATGCGCTCGCACAGGCCTACATCGAAGCAGGGGCAATCGGCTCGTCCAGTCGAGCCGACGCCGTTCACGTGGCGCTCGCCACGCTATGTGGTGCCGACCTCCTCGTAAGCTGGAACTTCAAGCACATGGTGAATTGGCAACGCATCAAGTCCTACAACCAAGTGAATGTCGATCTGGGTCACAATCCCATCGACATTCGAACACCCAAAGAGGTCGTCAATGAAGAGTGATGTGCGAGAGAAGTCATTCGACTGCGTCGCGTTCATGCGGGAGCAACGTGCCCGGCTTAGCGAGCAGATGACTTCCATGGGCAGCGAGGAGTTTAGGCGTTGGCTGCACAACAAGGAATACGACGATCCCACCCTCGCGAGGCTCAAGGCGCAGGCGCATCCAGTAGGAAGGACATCGCAATGACGGCTGGCCCGTCCGAGAAGCCATGTTCGGCATGGCGGATGCATCCGGGGCGACGCCCATGAACGACCTACGACCGTATCCCCGCATAAAGGATTCCGGTGTGGAGTGGCTCGGGGAGGTGCCCGCGCATTGGGAAGTTCGTCAGCTAGGCCGGATCGGACGAGTCTTCAAGGGGAACGGGGGAACTAAAGCTGACGAGGCGGACGAGGGGACACCTTGCGTTCGGTATGGCGACCTCTACACGAACCACCGCTTCCACATTACGGAGACCCGATCACGTGTGGATCCTCTGGTCGCGCAGACTGCGTATACGTCGATCCAATACGGCGACGTCCTGTTCGCGGGCTCCGGCGAAACGATCGAGGAGATTGGCAAGTCAGCCGCGAACCTGATGCGTTGCACTGCGTGCTGTGGCGGAGATGTCATCGTGTTCCGGCCAAATCGTGCAATGAATCCCGCATTCCTCGGCTATGCAACCGACTGCTTGCCGACAGCCCAACAGAAGGCGCAAATGGGTCGCGGATTCACTGTCATGCATATCTACGGAGGGGATCTGAAACGCCTGAACATCGCTGTGCCACCCGCCGCCGAACAAGCCGCCATCGCCCGCTATCTCGATCACGCCACGGGTCGCATCGACCACCAAATCCGCGCCAAGGAGAAGCTGATCGCGCTGCTTGAGGAGCAGAAAGCGACCCTCGTCAAGCAGGCAGTGACAGGGCAGACCAATGTTCGGACAGGGCGACGCTTTTCGGCCTACAAGGCTTCGGGATTGGACTGGCTCGGAGGGGTACCCGAACACTGGCAGATGATCCGCAACGGACGCTTGTTCGCTCAGCGCAACGAAACTGGCCGTCCAGAACTTCCGATTCTGGAAGTGTCGCTGAGGAGTGGAATTCACGTACGCGACTTTGAGAATTCGAACCGAAAGCAAGTCTTGTCCGATCGCAGCCTTTACAAACGGGTAGCCAAAGGCGACATCGCCTACAACATGATGCGGATGTGGCAGGGAGCCGTTGGCGTCGCGCCGACCGATGGGCTGGTGAGTCCCGCCTATGTCGTCGCCAAACCGATGCCGGGGATCGATTCGCGGTATTTCGATCATCTGTTCCATATTCGCGGGTACATGACCGAAGTGGACAGGTACTCTCGTGGAATCGTAAAGGACCGCAACCGGCTGTATTGGGAGGACTTCAAGCAGATGCCGACTCCCTGTCCGCCGTCAGATGAACAAGCTGCGATCGCCGATGCCGTCGAAGACCAGACTGCCGCCACAAGCGCTTACATACGAAACGTGCGGTCCCAGATCAGTTTGGCGCACGAATACCGCACCCGGCTAGTCGCCGATGTGGCGACCGGCAAGCTGGACGTGCGTGACGCGGCGGAGCGTCTCCCGAACGAGCCTGAAGACCCAGGCACCCTCGGCTGCGATCACCCACTTGCGGAGGCGTCAATCGATCGAAGCAACCTAGGCGGCAACCAACCCTACGACCGAGAGGAGGCAATCCAATATGATTGACTGGTCAACCTGTCCAGCGGTAGAGCAAATCCCCGGCAAGGTCAGCGGCGCCTGGTTGTTCACTAACACCAGGGTGCCGGTCTCGCACCTGTTTGCCAACTTGGAGGCGGGCGCAACGATCGAGGAGTTTCTTGATTGGTTCGAGGGTGTCGAGGACTGGCAGGTCAGGGCCGTACTGGTGCACCTGGAATCCAGCTTGTTGAAGGACCTCACGCGTGAGACTGTTGCTTGACCACGGGACGCCGGCGCCGCTGCGGCGTCATCTTGGAGATCACGAGATTCGCACGGCCGCTCAGCTTGGGTGGGCCACTCTGGCGAACGGCGATTTGTTGGACCGGGCGGAGGAGGCTGGCTACGAAGTACTGATTACCACCGACCAGAGCATCAGATTTCAGCAGAACCTGTCGGGCAGAGGTATTGGCATCGTCGTGCTCATGGAGGCTCGATGGCCCTACGTCCGTTTGCGCACCGCCGAAATCCGCGAGGCCATCATAGCCATCCAGCCCGGCGAAGCACGGGAGGTCCCCATACCCAGACGGGTGTCGGACGGGTGACCACCGACACGAGCGAGCAGGGCCTCGAACGGCTGATTTGTATTGCCCTAGCGGGCGATCCATGCGAAACGCCGAGGGCGGATTCTGTCGGGGAAACGCATGGTTCCTACGGCGGGGTTGGTTGGAGCGCCGGGAGCCGGCTCGACTACGACCGCGATCATTGCTTCGATCTGGTCCAGCTGAACGCTTTCGTTCGGGCTACCCAACCGGAGGCGTCTGAGTCGCTGGGACTCTCCGAGGACAGTCCTGTTCGGCGTAAGTTTCTCGCACGACTACAGGGAGAGATCAGCAAGCGGGGCACCATCGACGTGCTGCGCCACGGGGTCAGCCATGGCCGACACGACCTCAAGCTGTTCTACGGCAGTCCCTCGGAGGGCAACGAGACTGCCCGCGAGCGTTTCGACCAGAACCTATTCACGGTGACCCGGCAGTTGCGCTACAGCCGCGACGAGACGCAGCGCGCGCTGGACATCGCGCTCTTCATCAACGGGCTGCCGGTATTCACGTTCGAGCTGAAGAACAGTCTCACGAAACAGACCGTCGACGATGCGGTCCGGCAATACCGCAAGGACCGCAATCCCCGGGAGCGGCTCTTCGAGTTCGGGCGGTGCGTGGCCCACTTTGCGGTCGACGAGCACGAGGCACGGTTCTGCACGCATCTGGCCGGTGGCGACTCGTGGTTCCTCCCCTTCAACCGCGGCTGGAACGACGGCGCGGGCAATCCCGTGAACCCGAACGGAATCAAGACCGACTACCTGTGGCGCGAGATCCTAGCCCGGGAAAGCGTGACGGAGATCCTCGAGAACTACGCCCAGGTCGTCGAGGTCAGGGACGAGAAGACCGGACGGAAG
>JAPOYW010000239.1 GCA_026706425.1 Gammaproteobacteria bacterium | reverse complement strand
GTCGGACTGCTGCACCGCCTGGACGAAGTAGCGCCCGAGCCCGGGAATGGCGAAACCCAGTTCCACCACGAAGCCGCCGGTCGTGATGGCGGCGATCGACGGCCCGAGCACGGTGATCACCGGCAGGATGGCGTTGCGCAACTGGTGCTTGCGCAGGATGCGCGTCACCGGCAGGCCCTTGGAACGGGCCGTGCGGATGAAGTCCGAATTGGCGATCTCCAGCATCGACGAGCGCATGAGGCGGGTCAGGAAGGCCATCGTCCCGAGCCCGAGCACCATCGACGGCACGATCATGTGCTGCACGGTTCCCCAGCCGGCGACCGGGAACAGCGTGAAACCGAGCCAGTCGTTGATCTCCACCACGCTCAACTGCCCGAGCGCGGCGAACACGAACCCCGGCACCGAGATTCCCAGAATTACCAGGAACATGATCACGATGTCCGGCATCCGGTTGCGGTACAGCGCGGTCAGGGCCCCCCAGAGGATGCCGCCGAACGCGGCGAACACGATGGCCAGGATGCCCAGCGTCGCGGAGACCTTGAAGTGCTCGCGGATGATGTCGTTCACCTCGCGGTTCTGCTGGGTGAAGGAGATGCCGAAGTCGCCGCTCGCCATGTTCTTGAGATATATCCAGTACTGCTGGGCGATGGGCTTGTCGAGTCCGTAGCGGGCCTCCAGGTTGGCGCGGATCTCCGGCAGCACGGCCTTGTCGTTCATCAGCGGATCGCCCGGCACGCCGTGCATGGCGAAGAACGTCGCGGTGGCGATGAACCACACCGTGACGATGCCCTGGATCAGCCGTTTGATCGTGTACAGGAACACTTACTCGATCCAGGCGCCGGTGTAGTCGGGATCGGTTCCCACGGCGCGGCGCACGATGCCCTTGAGCCGCGGGTGGGAGACGTAGACCGAACCGCGTTCGTAGTTGACCACGATCGCCGCCTCGTCGTAGAGGATCTGCTGCACCCGGGCCATGGCGTCCATCCGCGTCTTGGTGTCAGACGAGGACCGCGCAACGTCGACTGCCTCGTCGAGTTCGGGACTGTCGAAACGGCCGCGGTTGTTCTCGTTCCACGACGCGAAGAGATCGGCGAACGTCATGGGATCGTCGTAGTCGGGCCCCCAGCCCGCCATCACGATATCGAAGTCGCCGGCGGTCATCTTGGCGAGGCGCTGCTTGAAGATCTGCGCGTCGATCTTGATGTCGATGCCGAGCTTCTGCTTGTAGAGGTTCTGGTAGTACTCCGCCTGCTTCTTGGCGGTGGGGCTGTCGCCGATCAGCATGACGAGCGTGGGCGGTCCGTCGAGGCCCAGTTCCTCGATCGCCAACGCAAGGTGACGTCGACCGGCCTCGTCGTCCGGCGGCGGGTCCACCAGCGGATACTCCTGGCGAAAGTAGCCGTCGACGCCCTTCAGCCACACCGGAAAGAGGGACGCGCCGGGCAGGTTTCCGGGCAGCTTGATGATCCGGTAGACCAGTTCCGGGGAGTCGTTGACCGCCTGGATGGCCTTGCGCAGGTGGTGGTTGCGGGTCAGGCGGTCCTCGCGGTGGTTGAACTCCATGAAGAACACCGCGCCGTCGCTGAACCGCTTGATCTTCCAACGCCGCTGCAGCGCGTCGTCGAGGTTCTCCGCGACCAGCCCCGCCAAGGCGGTCTTGTTGTCCTTGAACAGGTTGATGATCGCGTTCGGGTCCGTCGTGAAGTAGGCGTAGTCGATGGCGTTCAGGCGGATGCGGTCGGCGTCCCAGTACTGCGGGTTCTTCTCGAGCCGTATGCCCGCGCCATGGACCCACCGGGCGATCGTGAACGGGCCGTTGTAGAGCAGATCCTCGGCGTCGGCGGCATAGCGTCCCTCCCGGGACTCGTAGAACGCCTCGTTGATCGGGTTGTAGGTCGCGAACGCCACCAGCTTGTCGAAGTAGGGAACGGGCCGCTCCAGGTGCACTTCAAGGGTGGTGTCATCCACCGCGTGGACGCCGAGCGATTCGAGCGGCATCTCGCCCCGGTTCACCGCTTCCGCGTTCTTCAGGCCGTAGAGAATGAAGGCGTATTCCGAGGCGTTGCGCGGGTCCAGAACCTTGCGCCACGAGAAGACGAAGTCGTGCGCGGTGATCGGTTCCCCGTTGCTCCAGCGCGCCTCGGGTCGGAGCCAGAACGTCGCTGTCGTATCCCCGATCTCCCAATCCTGCGCGACGCCGCCGACCAGGCGGTTCTCGGCGTTGTAGCGCAGCAGGCCCTCCATGGTGTGCCCGAGGATGTTGAAGCTCACCGCGTCGGTGCCCCGGGTGGAATCGAGCTGCGGGGGCTCGCCGCCGAGCGACAGGGTGATCGTCCCGGTCGCGGAATCCACCGCCTCGCCTGCGCCGCCCTCGTTCCACTGGGCCAGCATCCAGAGCAGTACGGCGAGCGCCGCGACGCCGATGCCGCCGAGATAGAGAATCTGACCCAGCGAGCGGATGTCGAGGCCTGTACCCGCAACGCCCTCGGGAACACTCGGACTCGGTGCTTCGGCGATGTCGCTCACTGCTTCCCCTGCGGCGTTTGGTCGCCCGGGACGGGACTAGCCCATCCCCGCGGGACGGTAGGCAACAGATTACCGATGAATCGGTCGGGGTGCATGGACAAATCCGGTAGTTGCCCTGCGCGTGTGGTTCGGGATGTTGCCCCGGTCATCCGCCGATCTGGCTGGTCAGCCAATCCCCCATCGACGGGACCGCGATCGCGTATTCGCGCCGGTTCTTCTTGCCGAGAACGCCTTGGGTGACGAAGGCCTGCGCCAGGGCCACCGCCCCCGGTGGTTCTTCGCGGATCGACATCGGCACGCGATCGCCCGCCAAGGCAACTGCACAGACCTCGCAGACGGCATCGTAGGTGGGCGGGGTGTTGATATCTCCGAGCGCTTGCACGATGCGCGCGACGAACTCGGCGTTCCGTACCAACGGATGGGATTGGAGCCGGGCTTCATAGTAGTCGATCCGCCGCCGGTCGGACTCTTCGCGCACCTTGGCATAGTCGACCTGCCCCAAGTCGCCGTCGTTTCCGAGCAGTTGTTCGAGCAAGGCGACCTGCGCACCGTGCAGGTGCTGCGGCCAGCCGTGGCTTATCCGGGCAATGCGCAGCTCGGCCTCTCGGCACACGGCTGATTCGGCGTCTACGCATAGCGCCGCCAGCATCTCGCGGGTCGACTCCGCGCACTCGTCGGCGCTCAGTGCGGTGAGGTTGAGCACTGCTCTGTCGGACGGTCTCGAGATGCCGTTGATCGAGCCGATCACATCGGCGGTGTGCGACAACCCGGCGACGAGCAATGTGCAGGGGCGACCGAAGCCGGTGGCGTGCAGATCGAGAAGCACCTGGTGGGCGCTTTCGCGGACTGCCTGCCCCTCGTCCAAGGTCAACACCAGTTCGAGGTTCTCGGCGAGGTGGCACCGCATGCGCCGCGCCGCCTCGTCGGCGACATCGCCCGCTCTGAAGGCGCGGCCCGCCCCTTGGAGCGCCCATCGCGCGCCGGTCGCCCAGGCTCGATCGCGGCCCTTCAGAACGGTCTCGATCCGTGCATCCACCGCTTCGGTCGATACCAGATCCCGGTGGCGCAGAGGAACGTAGATGCGATTCTCGGAAGCTTGTCCGCGAAGGTGGGTCAGAAGGGACGTCTTCCCGGCGCCCGGCGCACCCTGGATGATGCGGAACACGGTCTGGTCGCGCCCGTCCGAGCTCTCGCGCACGGCCTGTTCGATCCGCTCGCACTCTTCGTCCCGGCCCGCGAACCACCGGGCCACGTCGCGGTCGCCACTCTCGGCGAACGCCCGCGCCGTCTCGTAATCGAAGCTCATCGTTGGCAGCGGGGCGGTCGACGACAATGGCGGGATGATACCGCACTCCACTCCGCACCCCGCAAACCCGACACCTGCCTGCGAATCTGGGGCTCGGGTTCGCGACCTGGAGCATGCCACCGCCCGGCCCGCCCGGCGGGCCCAGGCCCCAACCGCAAATCCGCATGCGCAAGTTCGCGGTCTTTTGACATGACCGACGCGTACAGGTAGTTTCGAGGGCGCTCAAACACGGCTACCCGTTCGCCGGGTTGCCTGCGGAATACAACAGCCGTATCGGTTCGGGAGTAGCTACCCGCAGCCTCGGCGAATACGCCGGAATTACACGTTAGCCGTGTTTTGAGCATGGCCCGGCACCATGCCGGAAGTAGCTTCAGGACAGGGGAGTGGCGTGTCGAACGGCGGTACCTCTGACGCACGCGCCGCGATGTCGGCGGCCCCGCTGCCGTCTACGCCCGCCGCTGCGGGCCCGACCGTCGGCGCCTCGCCGCAAACGATCAGCGCAGCGCCGAAGCTCGTCGTGTCGAGGCGGGGGAAGCCCATGTCCGAAGTCCACGACCCGAACCGCGAATACCGCTTCCGCTACATGGACCGGCACCACGCCGAGTTGCCCCATGTGGTCAAGTTCTCCGGCGGCCGTTCCAGCGGCATGCTCCTGCTCACGCTGCTTGCGACCCGGATCC
>JAPOYW010000008.1 GCA_026706425.1 Gammaproteobacteria bacterium | reverse complement strand
GACGGCGTTTCCAGGCAGGGCTTCCAACCAAGCCGCCCGGTCGCGTTCCCGGCCTATGAACGCGAACGCTTCGGGAACCAGTACGACCTCCGCCCCGGCGCGGCTAGCGTCGACGACCAGCGCGAGGGTCGCTTCGAGGTTCTTCTCGGCCGCCGAAGTCGCGCACATCTGCACGATCGCCACACTTGTCCTGCGACCCATGCGTCAAACCTCCGGCAACGTGCACTTGATGCCGTGGCCGAGCAACACCTCGATGGGCGGCAGGTCGAAGGCGTCGTCCTCCGAAACGAAGCTGATCGCGATGCCGGTGGCACCCGCTCGGCCGGTGCGCCCGATGCGGTGCACGTAGTCTTCGGCATCCTCCGGAAGATCGTAGTTGATGACGTGGCTGATGCCTTCCACGTGAATGCCTCGGCCGGCCACATCGGTGGCGATGACGAGGTTGGTCTCGCCGTCCTTGAAGCGCCGCATGGTGGCGAGCCGTTTGCGCTGCGGGATGTCGCCGGCGAGGCTCTCGCACTTGACGCCCTGGCGCTGCAGATAGCTCGTCAGGTTGCGCGCCGCGTCGCGGCGGTTCACGAACACCAGGGTGTGATCCGGCTTGTTCTTGCGCACGAAGTCGAGCAGCGTCCGGCGCTTGGCATCCCTCGACACGGTCCAGAAGCGCTGATCGACGGTGTCGACGGCCAGCGACTCGGGCCGGATCGCGACGTGTTCGGGATCGAGGGTCCACTGCGCGGCGAGATTCATGACGTCGTCGTTGAAGGTGGCACTGAAGAACAGCGTCTGCCGACCCCGTTTGCGCGGTGTCTGGTAGACGATCCGTCGCACGTCCGGGATGAATCCCATGTCAAGCATCCGGTCCGCCTCGTCGATGACCAGCACCTCGACCCGGCTCAGGTCCGCCAGGCGCTGGCCGCAGAAGTCCAGCAGCCGTCCGGGCGTCGCGACCAGTATGTCGACGGGGCCTTTGCGCAGGAGGTTCTTCTGCTTCTGGTAGTCGATGCCGCCGACCAGGCAGACGATCCGGGTATCCATGTACTTGGCGAGGTCCCGGGCATCCGATTCGATCTGCAGCGCGAGTTCCCGGGTGGGCGCCAGGACCAACGCCCTCGCGCCGCCCGGCACCAACGGCCGCTCGGTCGGGTATTCGATCTGGCGCGTGAGAATCGTGATCAGGAAAGCCGCGGTCTTGCCGGTACCGGTTTGCGCCTGACCGGTCACATCGTAGTCGGACAGGCTGTAGGGCAGAACCTCGCCCTGAATCGGCGTGCAACGTTCGAAACCGAGGTCGGCGATCGCCTCCATGACGGGCTCAGGCAGCCCGAGTTCGGCAAACTCGACGGCCTCGCCGTCCTCCGAGGCGAGTTCCCGTTGCGCTGGGTCTGACTTCACGCCGGGTTCGACTGTCTGGCGGCGGCAACCTTGACGCAGAGGGCGAGTACGTCGATTCCCGATTCGACCTCCTCCAAGGTCGCCAGCGTCGGCGCGATGCGGATGTTGCGGTCCTCCGGGTCGTGCCCGTGGGGGAACGTCGCGCCCGCCGGGGTCAGCGCAACCCCCAACTCGCCAGCCAAGGCAACCACGGCCTTGGCGAGTCCGGGCCGCGTGTCCAGGGAGACGAAATAGCCCCCCTTCGGATCCGTCCATGTGGCGAGTCCGGTGCCCCCCAAGCCCCGTTCGAGACCTCGCTGCACGGCCTCGAACTTGGGACGCACGATCTCGGCATGGGCGCGCATGTGCGCCTCGAGGCGGTCGCCGGCAAGGAAGCGCACATGGCGAAGCTGGTTCACCTTGTCAGGGCCGACCATGAGAATCGACAGCCGCTTGTCGACAGCGTCGAGGAAGTTCGCGGAACCGCCCACGAAGCTGATACCGCCGCCGGCGAAGGTGATCTTCGACGTGGACGCGAACATGGCGATGGAGTCTTCGGTACCGGCGGCCTTGGCCAAGGGCAGGATCGGCGTCAACCGGGGCGGCGGGAACGCGAGGTCGTGGACCGTGTAGGCGTTGTCCCAAAGCACGAGGAACGGCTGTCGATCATTCGCGGCAGGGCGGCGCGGAAGCTCCGCGAGACGCCGCACGGTTTCCTCCGAGTAGATGCACCCGGTCGGGTTCGAGTACTTGGGTACGCACCAGATGCAGCGCACGTCCGGATCGTTCTCGAGGAGATCCTCGACCGCGTCCATGTCCGGGCCGCCATCCGTCATCGGCGCGGGCACGAGTTCCATGCCCAGGGCATCGGCGAGCGCGAAGTGGCGGTCGTATCCGGGCACCGGACACAGGCACTTGACCCGGCCGGCGGTTCGCCAGGGTGCGCCGGTGAGACCCGTGTTCATCGCCGCGTCGAGCACGAAGAACATCAGCGTGAGGCTCGCGTTGCCGCCGGCGATCACCTCGTCCGGCGCCACGTCGAGCAGCCGTGCGCCCAGGGCGCGGGCCTCCGGCAGACCCCGCAGCATCCCGTAGTTGCGTACGTCCGTGCCGTCCTCGCCAACGTAGTTGCCGCCCAGGTAGCCGTCGAGTTCGTCGGCGAGGTCGAGTTGCTCCGCCGCCGGCTTGCCGCGCGTCAGGTCCAGGTTCAGGTTCGCGCCCTTGAGCGAGTCGAACCGCCCCTCCAAGTCGTCCCGTGCGGTCACGCGTTCACCCCGCCGCAAAGTCCGGCCGTTTCAGGCAGGCCGAGCATCAAATTTAGGTTCTGCACCGCCGCGCCCGCTGCGCCCTTGCCCAGGTTGTCGTAGCGGCTGGCGATGAGGACGTGGTCGTCGTTGCCGAACACCATCAGGTCGAGGTGGTTCGTGCCGTTGCGCGCGGTTGGGGACAGGAAGCCGTCGTTCGAGAAATCGTACGGGTTGTAGGGGTGTACGTGGACGAACGGCTCGCCGGCATAGCGCTCGGCGAGGGTGCGATGCACGTCGACGGGTACCGCACCGCGCTGCAGTTCGGTCGTGAAGAGACCCAACTGCACCAGCATGCCGCTTCGGTAGTGGCCGACTGCAGGGGTGAACAGGGGTGCCTGGTTCGTGTTCGCGTAGCAGCGCATCTCCGGAACGTGCTTGTGGTTCAGGTCCAAGCCGTAGGCACGGTGGCGCCAGGCGGCAGAGTCGCGTCTCCCGTACTTGGCAATCATCGACTTGCCGCCCCCCGAAAAGCCGGACACGGCGTTCACGCGCAGCGGCACCTCGGGGCTCAAGAGGCCGTCATCGATCAGCGGCCTTACGCTCAGCACAAAGCCCGTCGGGTAGCAGCCCGGGTTCGCGACCCGGTCGGCCGAGCGGATGGCTTGGCGCTGTCCCGCCTCGAGTTCCGGCAGTCCGTAGACCCAGCCGGCGCTGGTTCGGTGCGCGGTACTGGCGTCCAGGAAACACGCTTCGGGAGCCAGTTCGACCGC
Organism: Gammaproteobacteria bacterium; assembly: GCA_026706425.1. GTDB lineage: Bacteria > Pseudomonadota > Gammaproteobacteria > Pseudomonadales > Azotimanducaceae > VXYL01. Next base: position 1,138 of record JAPOYW010000008.1, on the reverse strand, counting down.
CTCACGAGCCGCCTCGTCGGGCAGGCAGAGCACCACGACATCCGCCTCGGCGAACAGTTGCCGCCGCCGCGAGGCATCCTTGCGCAGATCGCCCTCGATGGCGAGCAACTCGATCTGGGCATGGCTTTTGAGCCGAGACGCGAGTTCAAGTCCCGTCGTGCCGGCCTGGCCGTCGATGAAGACACGGAGGGACATGGAGGGGTGCATCGGCAGAAACACGGCGATTATACCGCTCCATGGCGATCCGAACGCGCCGGTTTGCGACGTGCCTTCGCCGAGGCTTGCCGCGGGGCCACCACGCGGTCACGCCGGGAACCACGACGACGCCCTTACCGAAACCGACCGGCGGCTATCGCCAAGGCCCCAGCCACGTCGGGATTGCCTTGCGGGACGAGAGCTCCTTTCCTGGATATTTGACATCACTGCCGCTGTTTATCATGATAATCAGCGACTACGATGCTGATTATCACAACTTGCCCAGCCCGATTCCCCGTTACCTGAACGTCCGCGACATTCTCGACCGGCGATCCTGTCTGTTGTTCGGTCCCCGGCAGACCGGCAAGTCGACGCTGATCCGCCAGCAGCTTGACGGGCTGCCGGTGTACAACCTGCTGGACCAAGGCCTGTTCCTACGTCTGTCGCGCAATCCGACGCTGATCCGCGAAGCCTTGACCCCGGCGTCCTCCGCCATCGTCATCGACGAAATCCAACGGATGCCGGAACTGTTGAACGAAGTGCATCTCATGATCGAGGAGCACGGCATCCGCTTTTTCCTGACGGGCTCCAGCACCCGGTCGTTGCGGCGGCTGGGTGTCAATCTGCTCGGCGGCAGAATTCGTTCCCGCAGGCTGCATCCCTTCGTGCGCACGGAACTCGGCACCCGGTTCGAACTTCGCCGGGCGTTGGAATACGGCCTCTTGCCGCCTATTTACTTCTCCGACGCGCCCGAGGAAGACCTCGCCGCATACGCCGGCGACTACTTGAAGGAGGAGGTGGCCGCCGAGGCGCTCGTCCGCAATGTCGGCGCGTTCAGCCGTTTCCTCGAGGTCGCGGCGCTCGCGCACGGCGAGATGATCAACTTCACCAACATGGCGAGCGACGCGCAGGTTCCGGTCTCCACGGTGCGCGAGTACTACGA
>JAPOYW010000404.1 GCA_026706425.1 Gammaproteobacteria bacterium | reverse complement strand
CATGCTGGCCTGGGAAGATCCCCGGTCCGATGCGCCGCTCGCACCCTTCTGGGTGAGCGCCGGCGTGACCGACGGAAGGGTGGCGCGCGGCGCGGCGCCGCTGGTCCGGCTCGCGGCCGAGAGCGGCACCGACCTTGGAGGCCCGCTGGAGGTCTGCGTGCGGACCGCTGTCTGGCGAAACGGGGTGGGAGACTACGACGACATTCCAGCGGCCGAAAGTGGGGAACAGCGCAGGTTTCAGCGGGGAGTGGCGATCTCGGCCGATCTTTCGGGCACGCGGGTGAGGGGCCGGTCCGGTCCAGGCCCATCCCGGCGAGACCGAGGGCACCGAAAGGCGGATGTCGACGGTTGCGGACACCGGCGAGCGAGAGTGCCCTCCGGGTCTCGCAGACGACCGTCGGACATGCTATCACCGCGGCGTGACGCGAGGGTCAGCGGACGGGCCGTCAGATGGGACAACGTCAAACCAGGACTGCGATGCCCGGGGCATTGAATCCGACCGGTTGCGGTGCGATGACGGGAGCGCGCGCCGGCCTTACCGGGCGAGGGCCGAAATCGAGGCTGGTCTTTGCGTTCCGCCGAATTTCCCGGCACGGCTACACGCCACGCGACGAAACCCGCAGAAACAGCATGAACGGGGTTCGGCCGGCGTCCGGGGACATGCGAAGCCAGCGAGGGACAGCAGGTTGAAACCACGCGGTTGCGGTGCGAAGACCGGCAGCGCCAGCCGTTTCTTCGGGCGGATGGGAGAATCGAGGCTTGGCTTGGGATTGCAGCGGTCTATTCGAACGTGGCCGGTGCGTTATGACGAAACAGGCAGAAACATGACCAAGCTTCGAATGCACAATGAGGCAAGAAGATCGTGGACACGAATTGAGTGCGAGCACGACGGAGACAGATGTCAAGGGAAAGAGGCGTAGCTTTCACTCAGGCGCCGTTATCCGAATAGTCGGAACTGAGTTGCGTAGGACGGCTGGAAATTTCCGATGCCTTTGGATTCGCCGTGACCGCTGCAAGGCAACTAGGTTTGACACGGTGACGCAAGTGCGCAGGCTAAAGCAAGAGTGGGCAGGATTGCGATTTTTACTCTAAGGGGGTTTCAGAATGGTTGCTGTTGATCCCGGTGAGGTGCGACCGGGGCTGGTTGTGCATTTTGGACACTGAGGTCCTCCGCGAGGGAGGGGGCTGTACAACCAACGCAGCGGTAGTCGATGGTAGTGACCGCGCAGTCCAAGGACCGCACTACTTCTTGGTTCTTAGAGTCGATGGAGATTGGTGCACGGCTGCACCGCTCTTCTCGGATTCGGCCCCAGGGAGCGATCAGCTTAAGGAATGCCTCAAGTCAGGTTTGCCGGAAAAGTGGACCGGTCAGCCCACGTACACATCGCGATGGCAGCAATGGAAAATTCCTCTCGAGAGTATACAGGCTGCGTCTGGAGACGAGGAGAGTGCTGTCAGCAATAGAAGACTGTATGCCGCCGAAAATCCCGCGGTCTTGAAACACATCCTCTCATGGGAGAAGAAGAATAGATGCGACTACCGACCGGTATAGCGTAAGCGTCCGGCCTGACCGGCGTTATGGCGGGTCTGCTAGTTCAAGGAGGGGTCGCTTGGGCAAGAACGAGTAAGACATCGTGATTGAGGCCGTGACGAGTAATCTCGATGTCTTCGTCTGCTTCCAGATCTCTCGTCGAAGGGATGCCGATATTGAACGGGAATAGATGCGGTCCGCTCAGCAGGAAACCCGCCGATTGCGGTTTGTTCGCCTGTGCCGTCAGAACGGCTTTGATCGCCCAAATGGCCAGCGGCGTGTCGTCGACAGGCCGCCTTGCAGCGCTGCGATAGATTCCTTTGTCCTCTGTCTCTAGCAGGACGCCCCAATCGACGAACCCCCGCAGTATACGGCGCGCTGCACGGGCCACAGTTTCGCGTTCACCCAGTCGCTCTCGGAGCCGACGCTGTACCTGGACCGCCGCGGCGCTTCCCTGCAAGCGAAGCAAGCGCCCGGTCGAGTCGGCGACAATGCCGAAGAATGGGTAGACCGCCGCGCACATGCACCAGTGCAACAAAATCCGGTTGTTGGGGGCCAAGCGCCGGAGGCTATCGAGGCCTTCGTCGCGAAGCGTTCTGAGTTCGCTCGGGGGTGAGACCCAGACCTTCGTTAGTATGGTGATGGCCTTGGCTCGGTTTCCCCTTTCGGGGTTCTGTCCGACCGACAGCTTTTCCCGCAGTCTATCGTCCAAGGCGGCGGTGATGTCGTCTCGTGAGTTTCCAGCCAGAACCAGATTGGCCGTGTACTCCAGCCAATCGACCCGAATGCGCTGGCTGAAACCGTTTTGATCCTGCCGTATCACTTTTCGGCCTGTTCGATCTGCACCCACGGGACGACGACCTCTTCGAGTGAGACCCCGCCATGTCCTACGATGCGTTCGCCTTCTCGAACGAAAGCCGTCCGGCCCGGGGCCAGGAGAGCCAGAAGGTCCTCGGGCAGTCCCAACGGCGGCCACGCAATCGCGTCGGGGAACCGTTCGTGAATGCGGGAGCGCAGCATTGGATTGGAATAGATCCGAGCGCGTTCGCCTCGTACATCGGCGACAGCGCCTTCCGAAGGCCGCCCGCGGCCATTGGCTTCGATATTCCCGTGATCGGAGGTAAGAAAGACCGAAAACCCTTCGTGGAGCAACATGTCCAAGAGGCCTGCCATGAACCCTTCTTCGACCCACTGCCGCACTTGGTTATGCATTCCTGCCGAGCCCAACTCCATACCGTGCATGATCTTGTCAACCTTGTCGACGACAAGGCCGAGGGCGCGGAACCCGGTTAGCGGAAGATCCTCCAAGACCCGATCACTAGGGCCGTCACCCAACCCCCTAGCATAGCCCGCGTCGCGTAGCGTCAACCCTTGGTCCACCCAGAACTGCGTCCACAACGCCGCTTCCTTGTCGGTGGTATGGACGCTGGCGGGGAAATAGAGCGGTGGCTTACCAGCGAAGATCGATTGCCGGGATACCGATGTGATGGTCGGTACCCAGGCGAACACCGCCCCTTCGCGGAAACGAAGACACGGCCGCTGCGTCGCGAGCACGTTGCGGAGCACGATCCATTGATCGAGTGCCAACCCATCGACGACGATGAGCGCGACCTTGGCTCCCGAGTCGTCAGAAATGCGCCCGGCAAGATAACGTGGCACATGATGCACCATCACGGGCGGATCTGGGGGCTGGTTGTGAAGCCCCGCGTAGCGGCGCTCCACCCAAGCCAGGAATTCACGATCTACTTCTGCGCGGAGTTCGGACATGAACTCCTCGAAGTAGGGTCCGGCCGTACGGGCCGTATCCGACCAGAGAACGTGAAGTTCCGACCATCGGTGGGCGAAGGCCGACCAATCGAAGTGCCGTGCATCGGGTCTGGGGATCGCGTCACCGGTGCCATCGAGCAACGCTTCGAGGCGTCGGCGCGTGTCGCCCTCGGGATCGATCTTTATCCCAACCGCCACCCAGTCCCCGGGCAGGGTTTGAGCCGACTTATGGGCAACGGGGTGAAGCATCCCCTCCGTGAACAGGTTGTCGATATAGACGCGAACGTCGTCATGATCGAATGGCAGGACTGCGGGCTCACCGATTTGCGGGTCGAACTCCTTGGTTGTGTCCGGCAAGCCAGAGCTGTCGGGACGTTGGGAGCGGTCGAGGAACTGAGGCCAGCGCTCTTGCAGAAAAGAAAAGAAGGCGTTCCGGTCGGGGACGATCGTCTCCAGAGGCCATGAGTTGAATGCTTCCTGGTGACGGAGAACCGCCAAGAGTCGTTCCTCCAATGGGCGTGGCACGGTCTGGCCCCGATAATGCCTCCGCAATAGGACGTGCAGCAGGTCCGAAGGATTTTCGATTTGCGCGGGTGCGACTTGGAAGACGTGCAGCAAGACGAAATCCTTGGTGGCGTCGTCCCCTAGCCTGCCAGGCCGATGTCGCATCTGCGCACGATAGAGTGTGTCGAGATGGCCTTGGTTAAGGCAGGCAATGATCGGATAGCTGAGATCGGGAAAGAGCTCGCGGAGACCGAAAGAGAGGCGCCGCGCTGCTGCTAGGATGTCGAATGGAACTGTCGCGAGATTGTCGCTGTCGGTTCGCGATACGACCACGAGATCGGCGACGTCGCTTTGATTCCGGACGCACCGGAATCGCGACTCGTAGGCAAAGCGAAAGGCGACGGGATCCTCGTACGGGAGGAGTTCGAAACCTCGCCTTCGGATCGCCTCGACGAGAGCTTCCTCAAGCAATAGCCCGTCGGGGTCAGCTGCCAAGGTGATGGGCGCGACCTTCGGCGTGAACTCTTGCAGGATCCGATCGCGCCAGTCGCCCGCTTCCAGCATTGCCCGCTCACGCCAGCCCGGTACGCGTCATTGCCTGATCGTACCAAAGCATGAGCTTTTCGTCTTCTTGCAGGGCGGTTTCTGGAATTTTCCGCGCGACCGAAATGATCGGTAAGCATCCGCCAAGGACCGCAGGGTATGTCGGTTTGAGTTTGTCGGCGGTGTG
>JAPOYW010000508.1 GCA_026706425.1 Gammaproteobacteria bacterium | reverse complement strand
CCTCGGTCATGACCTGGTCGCGGGCCGGGTAGTGGCGTTTCTCCGGGTACAGCGTCACCCCGGTGTCGGTCGTGAACTCCACCCGGTCCGCCGTGTAGTTCGGTCCCGCGACGCGTTCGACACGGTTCAGGCGATACTCGATGCCGTTCAGCGTCACGCTGTCGCCGACGTCCATGCGGGCGTCCACGACGTGGGAGAACTCGCTCGTGACCCCGATCCCGACAAGGCTCACGGCGAACCCCAGGTGGGCGAACATCATGCCGAGGTAGCTTCGGGTGAGCGTCCGGCGGCGCTTGCCGATGTCGGCCGCATGGGTCATGGCGATCCACAGGCCGAGCCCGACCGCCAGCATCGCGCCGACGGCGATCGCGCCGCCGAGCACGAGCGGCAGAAACACGCCCAGCGCCAGCGCGACGAGCAGCATGAGACCGATATTCCTGAACAGCACGACAGGCGTGCGCCGCCAGCGCGAGACCGGCATCGCGGCGAGAACGGCCGCCAGCAGCAATGCCAAGGGCACGAACGCGCGGTTGTAGTAGGGCGGGCCGATGGATTTCTTTTCGCCGGCGGTCACCGCCTCGTAGGCCACCGGGTAGAGCGTGTAGATGAGAATCACGGCCAGCGCCAGCACGAGCAGCATGTTGTTGCCGAGCAGCATCAACTCCCTGGACAGGCCCCAGTACTGCGCCCGGGCCCGGATCGCCGGCGCACGCAGGCCGTAGAGGACCAAAGCGCCGCCGACCGCCACCACGAGGAAGGCGAGCAGATACAAACCGCGCTCGGGATCCACGGCGAACGCATGCACCGACGTCAGTACCCCGGAGCGCACGATGAACGCGCCGAGCAGCGACAGCGAGAACGCGGCGATGGCGAGGAACACTGTCCAGCTCTTGAAGGCACCCCGCTTCTCGGTGACCGCCAGGGAGTGGATCAGCGCCGTCCCGGCCAGCCACGGCATGAACGACGCGTTCTCCACGGGATCCCAGAACCACCAGCCGCCCCAGCCCAGTTCGTAGTACGCCCACCAGCTTCCGAGCGCGATGCCGACGGTGAGAAACGCCCACGCCACGTTCGCCCACGGCCTGGTCCAGCGCGCCCAGACGGCGTCCAGACGACCGGCCAACAAGGCGGCCACCGCGAACGCGAACGCCACGGCGAAGCCGACGTACCCCAGGTAGAGCATCGGCGGATGGACGATCTGCCCGAAGTCCTGCAGCAGCGGATTGAGGTCGGCACCTTCGGCGGGTCCGCCGATCAGCCGTTCGAACGGACTGCTGACGCTTAACAGGAATAGGAGGAAACCAGCGTTCAACAGGCCCAAGGTCCCAAGCACTCGACCTTGGATCTCTCTCGGCACCCGTCTGCCCGCCAGGCTGACCGCCCAGGTCCAAGCGGCGAGCATCAGCGTCCACAGCAGGAACGAGCCCTCGTGGCCGCCCCACGCGGCGGACGCCTTGTAGTACCAGGGAAGCGCGGTGTTGGAGTTCTCGGTCACGTACAGAACCGAGAAGTCGCTTGTGACGAAAGCATAGACCAAGGCCGCGAAACCCAGGCCCACGGCGACGAACTGGGCGAACGCCAGCACGCCCGCAGTCCGGGACCAGTTGACGTTCGTCGCGCTCAGGTAGCCGACGACCGCAAGTCCCGCGGCCATGCCGAGCGCGAGAATCGTCGCGAAGTGACCCAGTTCGAGGATCATTCGACGCCTGCCGGGGGGTCCTGCGCGGGCCAGGCATGGAAGACCGCCTTCACCAGGGTCGCTAGCGGTATGGCGAAGAACACGCCCCAAAAGCCCCACAAGGCACCGAATACCAATACGGCCCCGATGATCGCGATGGGGTGGAGATCGACGACTTCCGAGAACAGCAGCGGCACGAGCACGTTGCCGTCGAGACCCTGGATGACCAGGTAGGCCACCATCAACACCAGGAAGTCCACGCTCCAACCGAACTGGAGCAGTCCCACCGTGGCCACCGGAATCGTCACCACGATCGCCCCGACGAAGGGGATCAGCACGGAAACCCCGACCAGCAGTCCGAGGAGCGCCGCGTAGTTCACGTCGAGAAACCAGAACGTCAGGTAGGTCACCATGCCCACGATGACGATCTCGATCAGCTTGCCGCGCAGGTAGTTCCCGATCTGGAGGCTCATCTCGCCGCCGACCTCGTTCAGCAGACGACGCTTCCGAGGCAGAAGCGACGCGAACGCGGCGAGCATGCGGTCGCTGTCCTTCAGGAAGAAGAACAGCGCGACCGGGGTGAGGATGAAGAACAGCATGATCCCGAGCACGTTCGACAAGAGCGCCACGACGTCCTGCACCAGGTCCGCGCCGAAGTCGACGACCTGCTGGTTCAGCGCGCCGATCCAGCCGCTCACGGTGGTATCGGAGAAGAACTCCGGATAGCGCCGGGGCAGTTCCGAAGCCAGATCGCGAAGCTGTTCGAGAAACCCGGGCAGGGCGTTCACGAGGTCGCGCAGTTGCTGCCATACCAAGGGGAGAATGACGATGACCAGTGCCGTCAGCACCCCCAGGAACAGCAGTTCCACCACGCCCACCGCCACGAGCCGCGGCACCCGCCAAACCACCAGGCGGGCGACAACGCCCCGCAGCAGAAAGGCGAAGGCGAGACCGGTCAGGATCGGCGCGAGCACGGCACCGAAGAAGATCAGGATCAGGAGCGCCGCGGCCAGGAAGACCACGAGGAAAATCGCTTCCTCGTTCGCGAAATAGCGGTTGATCCAGCCGCTGATAACCTTGACGAATTTCATCGCCGTCAAGCCGTCACGCGCGGGTCGTTTTCGGACGGCCTTTCTCGAGCAGGTAGTAGTAGCGCCCGTCCTCCTGCCGCGACTCCAGGAGCGGGTGGCCGCTTTGCGCCGAGAACACCTCGAAGTCGCGTACCGATCCCGGGTCCGTCGCAACGACTTCCAGATGGTCGCCCGGTTGGAGCGCGTTCAACGCCTGCTTGGCCTTCAACAAAGGCATCGGGCAGTTGAGACCGGTGGCGTCGAGACGCGCCGACGGTTTCGATTCGGTCATGGACCGGATTATGGCATCGATTGGGGCACCGATGGACGCCGGCGCGGTCATATGGCGTATGATCACGCCCTCTAGGCTTCGCGAAGGCTGCATGGATCGATCGTCGCTGCGCGGCTTGTCCGTACTGGCCCTGTCCTTCGCCGTCAACGCATCCCAGGCTGCGGAGCTGCCGGAACTCGGCGACCGGTCTTCCGGACTCGTGTCGCCCGCGACCGAACGGGAACTCGCCCAGATCGCGTTGAAGCAGATCCGCTCGAGCCTGGACACGATCTCGGATCCGATCTTGAAGTACTACGTCAAGGTCAATGTCCACCGGCTCGCGGAGTTTTCGGGCATCACCGAACCTGCGCTGACGACCGTGCTGATCGACAACCCCCAGATCAACGCGTTCGCCGTGCCGGGGGGCATCGTCGGCATCAATCTCGGCTTGTTTCTATACGCCCACGACGAGAGCGAATACTCGGCGGTCGTTGCCCACGAACTCGCGCATTTGGGCCAGCGCCACTACGCCCGCAGCGTCGAGCAGCAGCGCGCCATGACGCCCTGGATGCTCGCCGGTCTACTCGCCTCCCTTGCCATCGCGGCCGGCGGCGGCGGTGAAGCCGGGATGGCCGCGCTGTTCGGCACCCAGGCATACGCCCAGGACAAGGCGCTGCGTTTCAGTCGCTCCCGGGAGCAGGAGGCCGATCGCATCGGCCTCAACACCTTGGAGCGCGCCGGTCTCGACCCCGACGCGATGGGGCGCATGTTCGAGCGCATGCAGGCGGCCTTTCGTTTCGTGGACAAGCCGCCCGAGTTCCTGCTCACCCATCCGCTTACCGAGTCCAGGATCACCGACGCCAGGAACCAAGCTGAACGTTTCGAGGCCCGGACCGTCGAACCCTCCCTCGACTACCAGTTCATGCGCGCCCGAGCCCGGGTCCACTACGCGGAGTCGCCGCGGCACGCGGTGGCGGAAGCCCAGTCCCTGCGCAGCGGTGGCGACGCCGACTCCTACGCCCTTGCCGTCGCACTGTCGCGAGCCGACCGTCACGACGAGGCGGTCGAGGCCGCCCGCCGAATCCTCACGGCGCACCCGGACAGCCTGTTGATGGTGGCTTCGTTCGCCGAAATCCTGATTGCGGCCGAACGGCTCGACGAAGGCCTGGCGCTGCTATCCGACAGACTGCGAATCAATCCCGACAACGAACCGCTGACCTACCTCAAGGCCGATGCATTGGACGCCGCCGACCGCCACGCAGAGGCCGCCGACTTGCTATGGGTGCATACCCGTGTCAATACCGACGACGTGGACGTCTGGCACTTGCTGGCCGAGACCGCCGGTCTTGCCGGCGACACGATCGGCGTCCATCGGGCGCGCGCCGAGTACTTCGCCCTGTTCGGCGCCTATCGACAAGCCATCCAGCACATCGACTTCGCCCGTCGGCTGGTGGACGACGACGACCGACCACTGCGCGCTCGCCTGGACCAGCGCGTGCTCGATCTCAGAACGGAATACGAAGCCGCG